>NZ_JABAIW010000125.1:0-2490 GCF_014231265.1 Clostridium sp. DJ247
GCTTCTTAGATTTTCAAAAACACGAACTTTAGACTGATTAAAAGTTTTTAACGTGCTGAAGTTTGGTAACATATCCCGGAGCATAATTTAAGTTTTCAGCCTCAAACCCTATAAATAGTTTATACACAGCACATTCTACTCTTGGAAAAAATAATTGTCAATAAAATTAAGGACTGCTAGTTTTAAACTTGCAGTCCTTAACATATTACATTATATTAGCTTTTCCGCTGTAAACAATTCCTCTTACAACATCCATAGTTACAAATGAACCTGTTTTTAGTACTTCAGTTGCTCCACCTGCATTACAGATAAGAGGTATTTCACTTGTTATACATTCTATAGCAAGGTGTGAAGTTAATCCGCCTTCTTCTGCTATAACACCTGCTACTCTATCTAAAACAGAAATATACTCTCTATCTAATTGTTTTACAACAAGTATATCTCCTTTTTCAACTATTTCTTCTGCTTCCTTTGCACTGTTTACAAACTTAACTGTTCCATATCCTGGTTTAGTACCTGCACCTCTACCTTGTACAAGTATATCTCCAACTACATGAACTTTAAGCATATTTGTTGCTCCTGAATATGCAACTGGTATACCTGCAGCAATAACTACAAGATCACCTTTGTTAACATATCCTGTTTCAAGAGCTTTTTCTACTGATTTTTCTATTAATTCATCAGTTGATTGAGCTTTATCTGCTATAAGTGGGAATACTCCTGAAGTTAAAGCTAATTTTCTAGCTACTACATCACTTGGTGTTACAGCTATTATTGGGCATTTTGGTCTATATTTTGATACCATTTTTGCAGTATGACCACTTTGTGTAGCTGTAATAATTGCTGAAGCATTTAATTCAGACGCAGTTGTACATGTGGCTAAGCTGATAGCATTAGCTACATTGTAAATATGACCTTCTCTCTTCTTATTTAACACTTCTTCATAATCTACTGTTGTTTCAGCTGCTTGAGCTATTCTAGACATTGTTTGTGCAGCTTCTACTGGGTATTTTCCATTTGCAGACTCACCACTTAACATTATAGCATCAGTACCATCTAATATTGCATTAGCTATATCTGAAGCTTCAGCTCTTGTTGGTCTTGGGTTTCTTTCCATTGAGTCTAACATTTGTGTAGCTGTAACAACAAACTTGCCAGCCTTATTACATTTTTCAATTATCATTTTTTGAGTTAACGGTACAAGTTCTATTGGAAGTTCTGAACCCATGTCTCCTCTAGCTACCATTATACCATCTGAAAACTTGATTATTTCATCTATGTTGTCAACGCCTTCTTGGTTTTCTATTTTAGATATTATTTGAATATTGCTTCCGCCAAATTCTTCTAATAACTTTCTCATAGCTAAAACGTCTGCTGCTTTTCTTATGAAAGATGCAGCTATGTAATCAACACCTATTTCACATCCAAATTTTAAATCTGCTACATCTTTTTCTGTAAATGCAGGAAGATTAGTTTTTACATTTGGAACATTTACATTCTTTTTAGTACCTATCACACCATTATTTTTAACAATACAGTGTATATTTGTACCTTCTACTTCTTGAACTTCAAGAGCAATTAAAGCATCTGCCATTAGTATAGTATTTCCTGGCTTAACATCTTTATATAATTCACGGTAACTAAAGTTACATTTTGTAGCATCACCATCTACATCTTCTCCACAGACTATAGTAAATTTAGTTCCTTCAACTAGTTCTACTTTTTCTGGGAAATAACCTGTTCTTATTTCAGGTCCTTTTGTATCAAGTATTATTCCTACTGGTTTGTTACATTTTTCTCTTAATTTTTTTACTAAGTTAATTCTTCCAGCATGCTCTTCATGATCACCATGAGAAAAATTGTGTCTTGAACAGCTCATTCCAGCTTCAATTAGTTTTGATAATACCTCTTCTGATTCACTTGCTGGTCCAATTGTAAAAATCATTTTAGTTTTTTGCATACATTACTCTCCTTAGTCTAATTAATTTTATATTATATTTTAATATGATAAAGCATTTGCTATTTCATAAAGCTTTTCATCAAATTCTCTTGGAACCGCTAGAGCTTCGTCTATATCTTGCTCAAAAATTTTATTATTCTTGATTCCAACAACCATAGCTGATTTTCCTTCTTCTAATAATTCAACTGCTCTATATCCCATTCTTGAAGCTAAAACTCTATCCATACAAGTTGGGCTTCCTCCTCTTTGAATGTGACCAAGCTTAGTTGCTCTTGTTTCAATTCCTGTAGTTTCTTCTACTTTCTTAGCAAGTTCATCTGCGCCGCCTATACCTTCAGCTAATATTATTAAATTATGCATTTTACCTCTTAATTTACCTTCAAGTATAGTTCTACATAGTTCATCTTGATTATATCCTTTTTCAGGAACAATTATACTTTCTGCTCCACCTGCAAGTCCTGTATACAATGCTATGTCACCACAGTTTCTTCCCATTACTTCAACAATACTTACTCTTTCATGTGATGTTG
>NZ_JABAIW010000126.1:0-2362 GCF_014231265.1 Clostridium sp. DJ247
GGTAATTTAGCTGGTGTTGGAATTAATGGAATAAGGTCCTACAAAGTTATCAATAGTGGTGAACAGTTATCAAGCGATTTTGTTGCAGGTAGTGGACTTGGAATTACCGCTGGTAAGGGGGCGGCTGAAGCTAAGTTGCCATCAACACTAAATCCGAAAGAAATTAACTTTATGCAAAGTTCTATTAAGAATGAAACTGGCGAATATACTGTACTTCAGAATGCAGAAGCATTGAAAAATGGAACATTAAAGCCTAGTGATTTGCCGACTATGAAAGTATGGAAAGATGAATCAGGCAAGATATGGACTTTAGACCATAGAAGACTTGGGGCATATAGACTAGCAGAACTTAATGATGTTCCTGTTCAATGGGCTACACCAGAAGAAATAGCAAAAGGCGGTTTTAAGATGACAACTAACAATGGTGGTAGTTCAATCAGACTAAAATTAGGCGGTGGAGAAAGCATTACTATAAAATAAGGGGGCAAATTATGAGTGTTCATGAAGAAATAAAAACTGTTAAAACTAAGGAGGATTTTATTAACTTCTTAGGGAAGTTAGCTACAGATAAAAAAAATAATCCAGTAGAGTGGGAAAATAAAACAATAGAAAATTATCTAGAATCTATACAATCATGGATTGAAGATATGGAAGGGTATTATGAGAATAATAACATTGAAGTACCTAAAAACATTGATTGGAATTTCTTTGCTACTGTATTTTATGTTGGAAAAATATATGAATAAGGTACAGTTACTCACTACAAAATAATACAAAAGCTGAATGCATTATTTAAATAAAATATAATAGTATTATTACTGTAATATTTTGCGTTAAATTTGTAATCTCAGCTTTTATAAATATATATTATATCTATGAATACAAGCAATTGTTATCAGAGGTACTTAATCAATAAAAAGATTAAGTACCTCATTTTTGCTTTGAAAAATATGAGGAGGTTTTTATTATGGAAAAAAATATTTATTGTGTGGGGAAAATGAAAGAAAATCAAAAAGTTATGGAGTTAGCATTAAGTAGTAACAATCATTATGAGAAAGCTTTTCATGCTAAAAGGGTTGATATTGTATCAATAAGAATGGTAAAGGAAGCAAGTTTCTTGTATAAAAATAGAAAGGTAGTCTCACCAGATGATGCTTATAATCTTATTAAGGGATTCTTTGAATGTATGGATAGAGAAGAACTTATAGTATGTTCTCTTGATACAAAGAATCAGCCAACTACTATAAATGTAGTAAGTATAGGCACTTTGAATTCCTCGAGGTATGGAAATCTGGGGTGGTGGACGATAATTAAATTGGAGGTGTAATTTATGGAAAGTTTAATAGAGTTTCGTAATGTACTAGTAAATGCAAATGAGTTGCCTTGGGAGAATTCTATTTTCTTACCAAAGGATAAAAATTGGTCTTTGAATTCTCTATGTTATTTATTTAATTTAGATGATTTAGATGATAATGAGGAGGTACCACAATTTGCTATTGACAATAATCTTGATTATGTATTAAGTATGGCAGATATTCAAGATATTGTTGATAATGCGTACCAACAACAACCTGAATGTTCAGAAATTGATTTATTTAAAGCATTTATGTATTATTATGAGAATGATGCTTTTATAACTTTATCTAAATAACTAACAACAAAAATTATAGTAAGTGAATGCATAAATTTATAGAAAAATATAGAATGTACAATATAAACAATTAAAATTTACTGTAATATTTAACTGCATAATTGTAATTAGCAAGCTCACTACGCTCGCAAACACCCTCCATAGCCATCAAGCTAATAAATAAAAGTTAGCAAAATAAGGAATATTAAAGGAAGAATACTGCTAAAAAAATTATTTTTTTCAAAATGGAAATTTATATTCTAGTTTAATTTTGAATACTTGGAATTACTTTAAATAAGTTGATTATTTATCTAAGAATCTTGGAATTTTTCTTGAAATTTTGGTAACTCTAATAAAGTTACATTAAACCTTTGGTATATAATGTAACTAAAACATTAATATTACAGGGCTGACTTTACAGACTTTCCATTTTGGAGACTGCTAATTCTATGGAATCTAGTATGTCTCCAGAATTTTTTTTCGTTTATTTTTAGATTTTACTCCGCACTTAGAAATAAGCTCAAATAATTTAGAAATTACTTTTGAAAACTCTTTGGTCTTACTAAATATACAATTTCTAATATTGCAAGAATGTTCTTTTACTATTGCAAATGACTTAAATTCGCTAATATGTTTTTTCTCATTTAGTCCAATGTATTCCTTAGCCTTAAAAACTATTATTGAATTTAGTAATATACTAATCAATTTTCCATACAGAAAACACTGAAATCT
>NZ_JABAIW010000127.1:0-2046 GCF_014231265.1 Clostridium sp. DJ247
GCATTTAACCCCCACCTGATTCTTAGTTGAACGAATCCAGGGACGTAGCCGCTCTTTACTCCCAGTTAAGCAGAGAGTCAAAATCTGTGATTTTGTGCGAATCGGTTAAGCAGACATACAAAATCTGTGATTTTGATGTGGTCGCTTACTCTGTGAGTACTCCTCTGAAGAGGAGTTTCCTATAAAGATAGGAGTATTAGAGCGGGTAGTCATCGGATAAAAATTTTATAAAACACATAGAATGGAGAATAAACTATGGATTATATAAAAATTCCTATGGATATAGAGGAAAAAAGCTTTGAAATAATAGGAGAAGAAATGGGACTCCATGATTTCGACGATAGAGAGCTTAAAATAATAAAAAGAGTTATACATACAACAGCAGATTTTCAATTAAAAGATATAACTTATATAAGAGAAGGAGCTATAGATTGTGCTATAGAACTTTTGAAAAAAGGAGTGACCATATATACTGATACCAATATGGCTGCTGCTGGTATAAATAAAAAAACCTTAGAAAAGTTAAATTGTAAAGTAGAATGCTTTGTATCAAGAGAAGATATAGCAGAAATATCTAAAAGTCAAGGTATAACAAGATCCATGGCTGCAGTAGAAAAAGCAGTAGAAGAAGGCGTAGAATTCTTTGTATTCGGTAATGCACCAACTGCTTTATTTAAGCTTAAGGAGCTAACCTTAGAAGGTAAAGCCAATCCTAAATTTATAATAGGAGCACCAGTTGGATTTGTAGGAGCTGCAGAGTCCAAAGAGGAAATAGAGAAACTAGATATTCCTATGATAACTGTTAGGGGAAGAAAAGGCGGAAGTAATATTGCAGCTGCCATAGTAAATGCACTTATGTACATGGTTACCAGGTAGGTTGATAAACAATGTTAGATATGTATGTATACTGTGATGGAAAGAAGCTGAGGTGTGGATATACTACAGGGTCTTGTGCTGCTGGGGCAGCTAAGGCTGCTGCAGCTATGCTGTACAATGGAGGATTTTTAAAGGAAGTAAAGATAGATACGCCTAAGGGAATAGAGTTAACCCTACCTATAGAAAAGATAAATAAGGGTGAAGATTATGTTGAATGTTGTGTGGTAAAGGATGGTGGAGATGATCCAGATGCTACCCATGGCCTTGAAATATGGGCAAGAGCAGAGAAAGCTAAATCGAGATATACTCTAAAAGGTGGAAAAGGTGTAGGGGTAGTTTGTAGTGATGGTTTGTATGTTCCAAAGGGAGAACCAGCAATAAACCCAGTGCCGAGGAAAATGATTGAGAAGGAAGTGAGAGAAGTTACTCCTGAAGGTAAGGGTGTAGAAATAACCATATTTGTACCTAAAGGCGAAGAGGTAGCTAAAAAAACCTTTAATCCTCGTCTGAATATACAAGGTGGTATATCTATACTTGGAACAACAGGTATAGTCATGCCAATGTCAGAAGAAGCTCTTACTCAATCTATAGAAATTGAAATTAATCAAAAGGTGGCTAAGGGATATGAGGATTTAATACTACTATTTGGCAATATGGGAGAGAATAAAGCTAAAGAGTTAGAGTTAGATCAGAATAAAATGGTTATATTCTCAAATTATCTAGGATTTGCATTGAATTCTTGTATGGCAAAACAAGTGAAGAAAGTACTTGTAGTAGGACATATAGGAAAGTTGTGCAAGGTTGCTTCAGGATGTTTTAATACTCATAGCAGAGTATGTGATGTTAGAATGGAGACCCTGGCCCTAGAGCTTGCTTTGATGGGATATGATAGAGAATTGGTTCAGGAAGTTTATAACTGTGAAACCACAGAAGGAGCTGTAAAGCTACTTGGAAACAGTTATGAAGAATTATATACACGTATAGGAACAAAGGTAAAGAATAGAATAGAACAGCATACCTACAATACTATTAAGGCTGATGTGATTATGTATTCCATGGAAAAAGGGGTTCTTTACAACAGTATAGAGTTCTAGGGTGGAAACTTAACTTATACTCCGGAATATGTTGCCAAACTTCAGCACGTTAAAAACTTTTAATCAGTCTAAAGTT
>NZ_JABAIW010000128.1:0-1996 GCF_014231265.1 Clostridium sp. DJ247
CTGTTGTCAGCCCCTAGCCCATTCAGTGCTCTACCTCCACTACTCATTCAAAACGCTAGCCCTAAAGCTATTTCGAGGAGAACCAGCTATCTCCGAGTTCGATTGGAATTTCTCCGCTATCCACAGCTCATCCCATGGTTTTTCAACACCAACGTGGTTCGGTCCTCCACGGAATTTTACTTCCGCTTCAACCTGTCCATGGATAGGTCACCCGGTTTCGGGTCTACGACATGCAACTTTTCGCCCTATTCAGACTCGGTTTCCCTTCGGCTCCGTACCTTAAGTACTTAACCTTGCTACATATCGTAACTCGCTGGCTCGTTCTACAAAAAGCACATCGTCGTACGTTAAAGTACTTCGATCGGTTGTGGACACACGGTTTCAGGTTCTATTTCACTCCCCTTCCGGGGTTCTTTTCACCTTTCCCTCACGGTACTGCTTCACTATCGGTCACCAGTTAGTATTTAGCCTTGGGAGGTGGTCCTCCCTGCTTCCCACAAGGTTTCACGTGTCTCGTGGTACTCTGGATCAGATCTAGAGTCTTCTCTTTTCATTTACAGGGCTGTTACCTTCTACGGCGGAGCCTTCCAACTCTCTTCAATTAAGATACCTCTCTGTTTATGATCTGTCCGCAACCCCAGGAACAAGTTCCTGGTTTGGGCTCTTTCCTTTTCGCTCGCCGCTACTCAGAAAATCGATGTTTCTTTCTCTTCCTCCGGGTACTTAGATGTTTCAGTTCCCCGGGTCTACCTCTATAAACCTATGGATTCAGTTTACAGTACATAGCGTTAGCTATGTGGGTTGCCCCATTCGGAAATCTCTGGATCTCAGGCTATTTGCGCCTACCCAAAGCTTATCGCAGCTTATCGCGTCCTTCATCGGCTACTGGTGCCAAGGCATTCACCATGCGCCCTTTGTAGCTTGACCTATCATCGAAAATTGCTATTAACGACCCATTCTCGTCGTCAAGTCTTTCGCTGCGGTGCTCATTTACCTTAAGTAAACGACCCTCCTCGCTCAAGCCTTTCCTAGAACTGCTCGTTACTATCAATTTTCTTAGTTTAGTTCATAAACTTCAAAGGTATTTGTATACCTTCAGCTTTACTTTTTTATCTGTGCAATTTTCAAAGAACATAGTTTAGTGGTTAAACAGCTTGTGTTTAACTCACCGGGATATATATAATATCATGTTGACCGCATTAGGTCAACATGTAAATAATCCCTGAAGATTAAACAGAGTGTATATAATCCAGCTTCTAGGATGATAACCACCATTTAAGGTGATTTCACCTAACTATCCTTAGAAAGGAGGTGATCCAGCCGCAGGTTCTCCTACGGCTACCTTGTTACGACTTCACCCCAATCACTAACCCCACCTTCGGCCACGTCTCCCTTACGGTTAGACTATGGACTTCGGGTGTTGCCAGCTCTCATGGTGTGACGGGCGGTGTGTACAAGGCCCGGGAACGTATTCACCGCGACATGCTGATTCGCGATTACTAGCAACTCCGGCTTCATGTAGGCGAGTTTCAGCCTACAATCCGAACTGGGGGCAGTTTTAGAGTTTTGCTCACTGTCGCCAGGTTGCATCTTTCTGTACTGCCCATTGTAGCACGTGTGTAGCCCTAGACATAAGGGGCATGATGATTTGACGTCATCCCCACCTTCCTCCGCGTTAACCACGGCAGTCTCACTAGAGTGCTCAACTTAATGGTAGCAACTAATGATAAGGGTTGCGCTCGTTGCAGGACTTAACCTAACATCTCACGACACGAGCTGACGACAACCATGCACCACCTGTCTTCCTGCCCCGAAGGGCTTCCTCCATTACGAGTAATTCAGGAGATGTCAAGTCTAGGTAAGGTTCTTCGCGTTGCTTCGAATTAAACCACATGCTCCGCTGCTTGTGCGGGCCCCCGTCAATTCCTTTGAGTTTTAATCTTGCGATCGTACTTCCCAGGCGGAATACTTATTGTGTTAACTGCGGCACAGAAGG
>NZ_JABAIW010000129.1:0-1834 GCF_014231265.1 Clostridium sp. DJ247
GAGTTTATCAAAGTTCTTAGGCTTTTCTCAAATTTGAGCTTTAGACTAATTAAAAATATTTAACGTGACGAAACATGATAATATATACGGTCGTATAAGTTAAATTTTGGGCATGGATATTTATATGTAGTATAAGAAAAATGCTGGATATTATACCCAGCATCTTTCTATTTTAAAGCATTTAAAACTTTTATTAAGGCATCTATATGTTTTTTCTTATTAAAATAACCAATACCAATTCTAACAGCTCCAGTGTTTAAAGTACCCATTAACTTATGTGCAGATGGAGCGCAGTGGTAACCAACTCGAACCATAATATCATTTTTACTGAGCTCGTTTGATATCTGGTCTACTGTTAGGTTATCAATATTAAATGATATAACACCTACTATTTTTTTAGAATCCTTAGGCCCGTAAATGGTTATATCACTAATTTGCGATAGCTCTTGTAAAGCATAGTTTGTAAGAATTTCTTCTCTTTCCCTTATATTACCTACTCCTATAGAACTTATAAAGTTTACGGCTTCTCTAAGGCCTATTATTCCAACTACATTAGGTGTACCAGCCTCAAATCTATTGGGAAGGTAGTCTGGTTGAAAGGGGTTTTTTGAATCTCCACCAGTACCTCCTGATTTTAACGGAGATATGCAAGAATCACAATTAATAAGAAGTCCTCCAGTGCCTGTAGGTCCTAAAAGACTTTTATGACCTGTAAAAGCTAAAAAATCTATATTGTCTCTAACTACATCTATAGGATACGCACCTGCAGTCTGAGCAGAATCTACTAGAAACGTTATACCATGTTTTTTAGCAATTTTACCAATGTCACTAATAGGTTGAATAGTTCCAAGCACGTTAGAAGCGTGAGTAAACACTATAAGTCTGGTATTAGGTTTTATAAGAGATTCTATAGCCTCTATGCTAGTAAATCCTTCGTTATTGCATGGAGCTGTAGATATTTCTATGCATTGATCTCTTTCTAATGTTTTCAATGGTCTCCATACTGCATTATGTTCAATGGAACTTGTTATAACGTGATCACCTCTTTGCAATAAGCCGTTAATAACAAGATTTAAAGATTCAGTTATATTATAAGTAAATATAACTTTGGATGGATCTTTTCCATTAAATAAATTACATATAGCTTCTCTGCAGTTAAATATTAGTCTATTAGTTTCTATAGCATTCTTATAAGCACCTCTTCCTGCTGTAGCACCAATGTTCTTCATAAAATTAGACATTTTGTTTATTACTATATCAGGTTTAGGATAGGACGTAGCAGCGTTATCAAGATATATTGGCAATTTCAACACTCCTTACATATATTTTGTATGTACAAGAATATAAGCAATAAAAAGCACCATAAATTATAATACTATGCTTTTAGTCAAAGTGTTACTTTGTTTTAAAAGTAAGAGCCTCAGGTCTCGTAGTGGAAAAGATGAATTTTTTTTAACAAAGTTTATTAGTATATATAAGTATGTGATAACTATTTGCTTTTATAAGACAATTTTTGACAAAAAATCGATTTGCAGAGAAAATAATAGAAATGATACAGGAAATAATATCTGTGTTAACATAACTTTAAAATACGCGTAAAATCAATGAAAATTTATATTGATACAGTTTCAAAATAATTGTATAATAGTGTTGTAGGTAAATAAGTTTAATACAAATTAAGTTTCTTAATAAAGATGTTAGCAGTTTGATATTTTTAATTGTTTAGTAAAGAGGTGGATGTTAATATGTTAAAGCAATGGAATGGTTTTAGAGAAGGAAAATGGACAGAAGAAATAGATGTAAGAGACTTTATACAAAAGAATTATAGTTTATA
>NZ_JABAIW010000012.1:0-92440 GCF_014231265.1 Clostridium sp. DJ247
AGTTGAACCTTAACATGGGATGTATTTAAATAACTAGAGAAAGAGCATTTTTACATGAAGACTTTGGTTGAACCTTAACATGGGATGTATTTAAATATGTCGATTAATGAAATATGGGATTAAAATAGGCGTGTTGAACCTTAACATGGGATGTATTTAAATTCTAATGCGTCATACGACAACCACCCTTGTTCTAGTTGAACCTTAACATGAGATGTATTTAAATTCACCTCTACAAACAACAGAAACTTTAACATGAAAGTTGAACCTTAACATGAGATGTATTTAAATTCTAAACCCTGTATTTCCAACGTTACCTGTGTTATAGTTGAACCTTAACATGGGATGTAACAGGAGACATTAAAACTCTTGAATGTATACTGAAAAAATTTGTAATCAGCAGCATAAGTTATTTTGATGTAGCATGAAAAGAGCCAGAGAAGGTTTATCATGCTTTTATTTGATGATTTATTTTCAATGTTTGAAGAAATTATAATGAAAATGTAAAATGTCTATTGGAGTTAGCTTTATATGTTCATCACTTTTTTAACTTAATTTGAAAATGTTAAGCTAATAGCTTCTTATTTTATTTTAAATATGTAATAATATTTTATATGTATTAAAAATTAGAACGTAATTACATGGATGTAGGAGTAGAAATTATGTTTAAAGATATAGATAACAAAAAGAAATTATTAGATAGTAAGAGACCATTAAATAAAACAGCGGTAGAAAACTTAAAAAAATATTTTGATGTAGAACTCACCTATAATTCTAATGCTATAGAAGGAAATGCATTAACAATAAGTGAAACAAAAGTTATTTTAGAAGACGGATTAACTATTGGAAAAGGTAAGAGTTTAAAAGAGCATTTAGAAGTAATTAATCATAAAGAGGCAATAGATTATGTAGATGACATAGTAAATAAAGACATAGATATATCGGAAAGAGTTATAAAAGACTTACATTATATAATACTAAAAAGTATAGACAATAAAAATGCTGGAGAATATAGACAAAATAATGTATTGATTAGTGGAAGTCAACATAAGCCTGCAGAACATTTTTTAGTAAGAGAAAAAATGCTAGAATTGATAGAGTGGTATAATAAGAATAAGAATAGGCTGCATCCTATAGAATTAGCCGCAGAATTTCACTTTAGATATGTATATATTCATCCATTTATTGGTTGAAATGGAAGGACAGCTAGACTTCTAATGAATTTAATATTAATAATAAATGGGTATCCTATAACAGTAATAAAAACTGAGGATAGAGATGAGTACATGAAAGCACTAGAAAAGGCTAGTGTAGAAGGAGATCTACAGGATTTTATAAAAATTGTTGTAAAAGCTGTAGATAGAAGTTTGGATACCTACTTATATGTAGTAGGATGATTAAAAATGTGTAGAATAAACCAAAAAGTAGGATTGGCTTTTATAATAAAAGAGCCTTTACTATTGGGCAAAGGTATATTCAGATTAAATAGAAACAATAGCGGTAAAATATGATTAAGTATAGATTTTATAAATGGACTTAAAGGAATGTAAGGATTATAATGAAAATAGAGAATGACTATTTTACAGTGGGTTAACCGTAACATAGGATGTATTTAAAAACTTTATTTGTTAAATAATAAAAGTTTTGTTGAACCGTAACAAGAGTTGTACTATAAATCCTATTTACCTTAGGATTTATTTCAGCTTACCTCATTAAATATTCAACTTTATTTGTAAAATAATATTGAATTTGAGTTTGGGAGTGATATTATTAATTTATAAGGTAAATATTACCTTGATTTATATAATTATATATTCATCTATATAAATCATGAATGATACAAAAATTAAACTTGATTTTAAATTATGTTATGTTTGTTTGGAAACAATTAGTGGTATAGAAGTAACTAATGGGGAGTTAGATTATGGATAAGTATATAAGAGAAATAATTCTGGCAGCTACAATTCTAATAGGTTTATTTATCATATGTAATTCAAAGCAGATTATAGATATAAAGATTAAATTTAAAAAAAGAAAATAAGTAGCTGATGACTACTTATTTTAGAATTTCATAACTGTATTAAAACTTGAAGCTAATTGCTTTCCAATTTTTATTATATCAAGTGAATAAGAAAGTAAACGTTAAGATAAAATGTTCTGATAATGATATTTTAATTTTATATAAAAACTTTTAGATTTTATGGAGGATTTGTAATAAATAAATAGAATAATAATATATATGGAAAATAATTGTTATATTTTGCAAATAAAAGGAACATAAAGAAACAGTATTATATAATCATATCAGTGATTACCATTTGAATTATAGTAATATTATGCTTTTTATAAATTAATATAATGTTTTTTTAGTAATAAAACTTGAACAAGGAGAGAAAGTGTGAATATATTCGAATGTAATTTTAAAGTTTACTTGATGCAAGACATATCAAAGGAAGATGTACAGGAATCTTTAAGCAAGTTAATAGATAAATCCTTCTATAAAAATGAAAATATGAAAGATTTTCACGAGGAAAATAAAATAAAAGGATATTCTTTTAACAACTTATATCCCTTGGAGTTAAGTGGTATGTACAATGAAGGTAATATTTACAATTTTCAGATAAGGTGTATAGGTGAAGAGCTAAAGGATCATTTTATGAAATTTTTGACTAATGAATACACAGCTAATATCAAAATACTTGTAGCTGAAAGTAAGAAAATATTAATAAAGCCTATAGATAGAATCTATAGTATAACTTCAGCTATAGTTAAAATTTCCGATAAAGAGAAAACAGAATACTGGAGAAATAATCATAACGAAGCTGATTTTTTTGAGTATATAAGAAAAAATAGTATAAAAAAATATGAAGTTTTAACAGGAGAAACCATAGATAGAGATTTAAGGTTATTTAATTATGAAAGAATAGACAATAGAAAACCAATAGCTACTAACTTCAAAGGTAAAAGAATACTTGGCGATAAGGTTACTTTAGCTGTTGAAACAAATAATGAAGCTCAAAATATTGTTTATATGCTTCTTGGAACCGGCATAGGGGACATGGTGCCTAGAGGATATGGATACATGAATTACCAGTACATTAAATAGGGAGAAGGCGATAGTTTATGATAAATGAAATAAGCAAAATATTTAATGAACAATATAAACAAATAGGAGAAGCTTTAATTATAGATAACTATACTCTTGCACCTGGAGATTATGTAATGTTTACTCTAAAGGATACAGTAGATACAATTGAAATTTTAAATGTTGATAAAAATACTGATAGGGAACAGGATGCTTATAAAAAATTTGCAAAATTAGATTCTATGAGTGGTCTTATTTCTATGAATAAACCTATTGATTCAGATAAGATAATTCACAGCAACAATATGTATACCTTTTACATAAAAAAGGATAACTTAGATACTGAAAAAGGTAAGCTTAATGATAGAATTATTGATGCATATTATAATATATTAAAAAATCCAGAAATTAAATATAAAAATAAGCCTAAAAGTAAGGAAATTTATTTAAAAGCTGAAGAAAAACACGGAAAGTCTGATATAGAGCTTATAGATAAAATAAATATATGGATAAAAGAGAATATATTTAAAATAGCTGCAAGGGTAAAGCTAGATAAAACCTATCTTAAATTATTTTATGATGCTAGTTCAGAAAATTATGAAAAAGAAAGCGAAAAGTATATTTTGCCTAATATTTATAACAGCACTGACTACAATGTGAAAATAAATGGAAAAGTTTATGGACTTCCAGATTTTAATATGGGGTTAAATTCCAAGAAACCTTTTCTAGAAAATAAAACTAGAAAGAGTAAGTTACCGGTATTAGTAGATTCGGACAACATAGTTATCCAAAAGAAACTTTTCGATTATTTAATGAACTATTCAGCTCAAGGAAAAAATTATATTTATGTAGGAAATGAAATAGAGGGTATGACACCTAAAGAGGGTAGGGAGAAGGATTTTGAAGGATATTTTTTAAGAGTACAGAAAGGAAAAGAAGTAGAAATTGTAGATTCTGATGCTATAACCAGTTATAGACATGAATTAAAAAAGTCAATAAAGCTTATACGAATACTTGATAAGGGTGTAGGTAAAGATTTTTTGCCACTAAAAAAAACATTCCATAATGTATATGAACTAAAAGAAAGTATAGATGAAATATTTTTCAATAAATATCTTAATAATAATTTTTTTACAGAACCAAAGGAGATAAGATTAGATAACAGTAAAGTTAAAGAAGCTCTTATTAAATACAGATATGGTTTTTATACATGGTTCTATAAAGGAAATGATTCTCTTGTAAGTAAGTTTTGGAATAAGATGACTAAAGAACTTTTATGTAGTTCTATGAATTATGGAAATGTAAATAGAGCCATTAACCAATTTAATTTAAGGCATGCTCTATTAGACTATTTTAAAAATGAAAATGGAGGGGAAAAGATGGCAAACACTGTAAAAGATATTCGAAAAGATGTAGATGAGAAGATAAATATGAAAGAGGATCCAGATTATAAGATGGAAGTTAGTAGTGATAAGGAATACTATTTTTGTATAGGTCAGTTATTACAGTTTTTTTATGCCATTAATAAATCTGGAAGTAAAAATTATTCTTTTATAAGACCAATACTTAGTGCAAAAAGTGATGAATTTGTAAAAGAACAGCTTAAAAGATTATTTACCAAATATAGCTATGCAATAGATAAATCTTTCAGATTTAATAATATGTATTATATGGTTGCAGCACATAGTCCAAAGGGGATTGTAGATCAAGATATGCTTATAGCAGGATTTTTATGTCCTAATCTAATATTCAAGAAATCAGATAAAAATAATGAAGAAAATAGGGAGGAAATGCAACATGAATAGAGTATATGGAGTAATTGGAATTAAAGCCATTATGGCAAATTGGAATGCAGATTTTAGTGGATATCCAAAGTCAATTAGTGATGGAACAATATTTGGAAGTGACAAAGCTTTAAAATATAGTATAAAGAAATACTGGGAAGCTAATGGAGAAAAGGTACTTTACATGAAATCTTTTAAAGTAGATAAAGACAAAAAGATGAGACCAAGATCACTAGAGGAAAGATATAATGAGTTTTTTGATACGACACTTACTAAAAAAGATGAAACAACAATAATACTTAAAAATCTTTTTTCAGCAGTAGATGTTAAAGCTTTTGGTGCAACTTTTGCAGAAGAAGGTAATAATATAGGGTTAACTGGGGCAGTTCAAATTGGACAGGGATTTAATGTGTATGAAGCTTCTAATGCGGAGGAACAACAGATACTTTCTCCTTTTAGAAGTGATAAAAAACCTAAAGAGGGAAAAGAAGCAGAAGAAGCAAATCAAAGCACCCTTGGAACAAAAATTGTAAGCAATGAAGCACATTATTTATATCCATTTTATATTAATCCTACCTCTTATAAGAATTATGAAGAAATGGGAGTTACTGAAGGATATACTGAGGAGGACTATAAAAAATTCAAGGAAGCAGCACTTATGGGTGCAACTGCACTTAATACAAACGCTAAAGCAGGCTGTGAAAATGAATTTGCAATATTTATAGAAACAGAAGAGGATACTTATCTTCCAAATTTAACGCAGTTTATGGACTTTAATAAAGTGAATGGAACTGACAGTACTTTTGAATTAAAAAAATTGGATAATTTAATAGATGGAATTAAAGATAAGATAAAGAGTATAGAAGTTTACTATAATAATTATAAATTGAATGTAGATAATATACCAAAAGGAGCTAAAAAATTCAATATTTTTACAAGAAAAGAGGTTTAAAGAATGGAGACAATAAGATTTAAGCTCTCAGGTAGAACTGCATTCTTTAAAAAGCCTGATGTAAATACTTATTATTATTTTACTTATGGAAACATACATAAAGTTGCTCTTCTTGGAATTATGGGAAGTGTAATGGGCCTAAGTGGATATAATAAACAGAGTGAAAATATTAAAAAGCAAGTTTATCCTGATTTTTATGAAAAATTAAAGAATGCAAAAGTAGCCATAATAACTTGTAATAAGCAAGGTTATATAACTAAAAAAATTCAGACTTTTAATAACTCTGTTGGATATGCAAATTTAGAGCAAGGTGGAAATCTTATAATTAAAGAGCAGTGGCTGCAAGATCCACAGTGGCTAGTATATGTTAAGCTGGATGAAACCACAGAAGAATTTGCAGAATTGCTTGATAATAATAAGGCTAAATTCATACCTTATCTTGGCAAAAATGATCATTTTGCAGACATTACCAATGTAAAGAGAGTAGCTTTGGAGAGTGTAAAAGATGTAAAGAATATAGATAGCCTATT
Organism: Clostridium sp. DJ247; assembly: GCF_014231265.1. NCBI lineage: Bacteria > Bacillati > Bacillota > Clostridia > Eubacteriales > Clostridiaceae > Clostridium > Clostridium sp. DJ247. The sequence continues at coordinate 6,352 of NZ_JABAIW010000012.1, forward strand.
TAAAACTAAAGATTTTCAATTACAGAGTTATATAGATGATGATGAAAATTTTATTCCTTGGAAATATCAAGAATATTTACCTACAGGTTTAGATGAACAACTAAATCAATATATATTTGATGATTTTACTGAAACCAGTATTCCAGTTGAAAAAAATAATAATGTTGAAATATACAGGGATAGTGAACTTAATAAAAATATATATTTATTTTAAAAGTTTTAGGAGTTAAAAAATGTATTTTGATAACGTGGAAATTTTTAAAATTGAGGATTGCGTAGATAACTTAAAAAATATATATGCACATAGAAGCTCTGAGGATAGTAGTGCAGAAAAAGAGAAACTTACTGAGCATATAAAGCTTACATATAAGTATTTACTTTTTATATGTAAACAGAAAAATTTGGATAATGTATTTATGAATTTTGAGAAAAATCTTTTGAAGGGAAAGCAAAAGAATATAATTCACTTCTGGAAAGAAATGTTGGTAAATACTATATATATGCATGATATAGGAAAAATAAATCCAGGCTTTCAATATGATGTGATGAAAAATCATCTATATGAAGATAACGAAAGTGGGGATAGTAATCATTCCCTGCTTGGTTCCTATATATACGTAAGTTATTTTAATAGAAAAATAAAAGAATTGAAATTTGAGGATTCAGATAAAGTATTTTTAAGATATTTTATGTATATAAATTCCTATATTATATCTAAACATCATGGGTATTTATTAGATTTTGAAAGTTATAAAAGAGCTTTAGTGGATGGAATTAAAGGATATGAAAAGGAAGATGATTTTCCGGACCTTAAGATTGATACTATAAAAAGTGATATAATACGTACTTTTTTTTATAATAGTTTTGATACTATAAAAAATTCTATGGTAAAGGAAGATAGTAAGTTTAATTTTAATGTATATATATATTCTAAGTTATTATTTTCTCTACTTACAGCATCAGATTACTATGCAACTTCTGATTTTATGGATGGACAAAAAATAACTGATATTGGCATAATAACTAAAGAGTTAAAGAAAAAATTTAATGATGCTTTCAATAACTATAAAATTGTAAAAAATATAAGAGAATATGAAAAGAAACCAGTTACTGATGGTAACTATAAAAATATAAATCAACTTAGATCAGAAATTACTCTTGAAAGTGAAAAAAATATTTAAAAAACAAAGATAAAAATATATATTATCTTGAAGCACCTACTGGAGCAGGTAAAACTATAACCTCTGTAAATTTAGCAAATCTCATGCTTAATTCAGATGATAAATTAAATAAGCTTTTTTATGTTTTTCCTTTTAATACCTTAGTGGAACAAACAGAAAAGGGTCTAACAGAAATATTTGAAAAGGATAATGAGATAAAACAAAACATATCTGTAATAAACTCTCTAACTCCAATAAAGACAATTGATATAAATGAAGACTACAAAGATTTTAGAAGTAAAGAAAACAATAAAAAAATTGATTATAAAAAATCATTGCTTAATAGAATTTTCTTAAACTATCCCTTTATTATAACAACTCATGTTAATTTGTTTAATTTCCTTTTTGGCACTAGTAGGGAAGAAGGATTTCCTCTAATTGATGTTTGTAATTCCGTAATAATACTTGACGAGATACAGAGCTATAAGAATGGAATCTGGAAGGAAATAATCAATTTTCTAAGTGTCTATGCAGAAGTTCTTAATATAAAAGTTATTATAATGTCTGCAACGCTTCCAAGACTTAATAAACTTGTAGAAGGAGAGGACAGTAATTTTGCTTATCTTATAAATAATAGAAAACATTATTTTGAAAATCCTTTATTTAAAAATAGAGTTAAATTTGAAATATTAGATTTAGGTGGAGATATTAAAGAGGAGGATTATGAGAAAGGATTTAAGATACTTCTTGATGATATATTAAAAGAAAGTAAAACTAATAATAAAATATTGATTGAATTCATATTTAAGAAAAATGCAGACAGATTTTTTGATTATATAAATGAAGAATTTATTTGTGATAGTGGACATGAAATTAAGATTATGACTTCTGATGACAATAAGGTAGATAGAGAAGAAGTAATAAAAGCAGCTAAAAAAACAGGAGGTAAGATTATTATTATAGCTACCCAGGTTATAGAAGCTGGAATCGACATTGATATGGATCTTGGATATAAAAATATATCTATTTTAGATGCTGAGGAACAGTTTATGGGACGAATAAATAGGTCATGTCTTAGAACTGGAAGAGTGAAATTTTTTAAAATTAATAATTGTGGATTACTTTATAAAAATGATGTTCGGAAAGAAAAAGAACTTACACTTAATAATCCACAGGTTCAGGAACTTTTAAAAAATAAAGACTTTGAACAATACTATAGAGAAGTTATAAATAAGATTCAAATAAGAAAACAAGAAAATAATGATAATGGATATTTAAGTTTTATTAAAGAACTTAATGATTTAGATTTTGCAAAGATAAGAGATCATATGAAACTTATAGATGAGGAAGCTAATCAAAATAAATATACTATATTCCTTTCAAGACAAATTAAAATTTCAGAAGAAAAAACAATTGATGGAAGTAAAGTATGGAAGGGCTATAAAAAGTTATTAATGGACAATAAAATGGACTATTCTGAAAAAAGAATAAAACTTTCTGTAATGAATGAAGATTTAAGCTACTTTATCTATAAGGTTAAAAAGCTTCCTAATCAATATAATGAAATATTAGGTGATATTTATTATATTGATGATGGAGAAAAATATATAGTAAATGGTAGATTCAATAATGAAATTTTTATTGGAGAAAAAATAGATGAGGCAAATTTGATATTATAGTTATGACTTGGTTTAGATTATTAAAGAATTTATTTTTATGTAATTATTGAAACTTGTCTAAAAGGAAGTGGTTATATGAAAATAACAGGTACAATAATAAACTATTACTTCCACTGTAAACGCCAATGCTGGCTTCATGCTAACAGAATAAATTTAGAAGATAACAGTGAAGAAGTGAGAATAGGAAAGGTCTTACATGAATTAAAGTCAGAGGGTAAGAAAAATACAGAAATATCTATAGACAATATAAAAATAGATAAAATTACTGATGAGTATTTGGTTGAAATAAAAAAGTCTGATGCAGATATAGAAGCTGTAAAATGGCAGGTTTTGCTTTATCTAAAAAAACTAAAAGAAAAAGGAATAGAGAGAAAAGGTAAAATCCAGTTTGAGGAAAAAAATAAGCAAGATAAAAAAATTATTTATATTGAACTAACTGTGGAAAATGAACAAGCTTTGAATGAGTTTTTAGGCAGCATAAACAACTTATTAGAGGAAAAAAATCCTCCCAATCCAGAGTTTAAACCTAAATGCAAAAAATGTGCTTATTATGAATACTGCTTTATTTAAAGGAGAGGATGCTATGGGGAAGGGAACAAGATTTATAATGTCCCAAGGGGATATAAGTAGAAAAGACAATTCTATTTCTTTTAGAAAAGATGGCAAAAATGTATATATGCCAATAGAAGCTACAAAGGAAATTTATTTTTTAAATGAAGTAAGCTTAAATACTAAATTTCTAGATTTTGCAGCAAAGGCAGGTATTGTTATACACTTTTTTAATTACTATGGATATTACAGTGGAACCTTTTATCCAAAGGAATATTTAATAAGTGGCAATATGACAATAAAGCAATCTGAAGCTTTTATAAAAAATAGAATTGAAATTGCAAAAGCTTTTGTAAAAGGAATAGCGGTGAATATATATGAAGTAGTGTATCATTATTATAAACATGATAAGAAAGAAACTAAGGATTTTTTAGACTGGCTTAAAAAAGATTTTGTGGAGCTGCTAGATAAAACTAATGATATAAAACAGATCTTATTTTTAGAAGGACAAGTTTGGATGAGGTTTTATGATAACTTCAAGTATTTTTTACCAGAGGATTTTCTAATGAATAAGAGGGTAAAAAGACCACCAGATAATCCTATGAATGCAATGATTTCCTTTGGAAACTCCATACTTTATGCTAGAACTATTTCTCAAATATATCATACACATTTAAATCAAAGTATAAGCTTTTTACATGAGCCAAGTGAAGGTAGGTTTTCTTTAAGTCTTGATTTATCAGAAGTATTTAAGCCTGCAGTTGTATATAAAACTATTTTTGAACTAGTAAATAATAAAAAAATACAGGTGTCCAAGCACTTTGATAAAAAGCTTAATTATTGTCTTTTAAATGAAGCGGGAAAGAAAGTATTTATTGAAGCCTTAGAAAATAGATTTAATAGTGTTTTTGAACATCCAAAATTGAAAAGGAAAGTTAGTTATGAGACAGCCATTAAATACGATGGATACAAGCTTATAAAGCATTTAGTTGAAGATAAACCTTTTTCTCCATTTAGTTTAAAGGAGATGATGTAAGTTGGGAAAGATAGAAAATTTTAATTATGCCTTTGTTTTCTATGATATAGGTGAAAAAAGAGTACAGAGAGTTTTTAAAGTTTGCAAAAAATATTTTAAACATCATCAAAAATCTGTTTTTAGAGGAACCATAACCCCGTCTAATCTTATAAAACTAAGAGCAGAATTAAAGAAAGTTATAGATGAAAAAGAGGATTTTGTATCTATAATAAAGCTAATGAATGAAAAAAGCTTTAGTGAAGAAACCTTAGGATTGAATTTAGCAAATAGTGAATCACTAATTATTTAATTTTACCAGCTGCATTAAAAATAAAAACCCCTATAAAGCTATGGGATTTAAGACTTTATAGAGGTTTTTTGTTAACATTTATAAAAAATGAAAAACGGCTGGTAAAATTTTTAGAAAATCCTTTGTTTCTAGTGGTTAAAGGATTATAATGAAAATATAGAATGGCTATTTTGTAGTGGTTGAACCATAACATGGGATGTATTTAAATTTGCAAACTTTATTAATGTTATCATCTTCATCTTGTTGAACCATAACATGGGATGTATTTAAATAGGATTGATGGAAGTTATAGTGATGGGGCTGGTGTAGTTGAACCATAACATGGGATGTATTTAAATGATATTTGACAATAGTGGAAATTTAAACGTAAAGGGTTGAACCATAACATGGGATGTATTTAAATTTGAACTGACTTTCTGTAAATTCCCATTTACCATGTTGAACCATAACATGGGATGTATTTAAATTAACTAAACACTCTTTAAAACTATATATAGACCAAGTTGAACCATAACATGGGATGTATTTAAATTCTTGCTTTGTCTTAGTTTCAAGTAAACTTTCTTCTGTTGAACCATAACATGGGATGTATTTAAATAAAAATGATATATTCTATTATCGAGGGGTAATTAATGTTGAACCATAACATGGGATGTATTTAAATATGGGGTTGCTCTTACAGTTGATGCTATTGTTGCTTAGTTGAACCATAACATGGGATGTATTTAAATTTAGATAGGTTACTTAGTAATGAAACATGGGTGTTTGTTGAACCATAACATGGGATGTATTTAAATGAAGGAAAAGTTATTAATCTCCCTAACATTAATATAGTTGAACCATAACATGGGATGTATTTAAATAGTTAACTGAGGAGCAATTCCAAAGTTTAAGGATTGTTGAACCATAACATGGGATGTATTTAAATTCTAATATAAGACCAAACTCCTTAAAATAACAATCTGTTGAACCATAACATGGGATGTATTTAAATACTACGTAGATATCTTGACCTTGTTTAATTGCTTTAAGTTGAACCATAACATGGGATGTATTTAAATCTCAAAAATTTTCAAGATGTGAATATTTGTAAATTGTTGAACCATAACATGGGATGTATTTAAATTCAGTAACATGAGAATAGGTTTCCATAGTCATTTTAGTTGAACCATAACATGGGATGTATTTAAATTGCAGCTTGTCTATGCAGTTAGGATCTGCAGTTAAGGTTGAACCATAACATGGGATGTATTTAAATAAACTGAATACCTATCCACAATTAGAAGACTATTTAGTTGAACCATAACATGGGATGTATTTAAATTACGTGCTGCTATCTCCTGTAGGAATTGCTGGTGGGTTGAACCATAACATGGGATGTATTTAAATAGTACAGAATGGCGAAACAAGACCGGATAACTTATTGTTGAACCATAACATGGGATGTATTTAAATGACAAAGGTATGATGAAAGTACATCCATTGGAGGTGTTGAACCATAACATGGGATGTATTTAAATTTTTATTAAAGGACCTCATACTACTACAAATTCAGGGTTGAACCATAACATGGGATGTATTTAAATAGTAAATTATAATAAAAAAGGAACTGTAACAGGAATGTTGAACCATAACATGGGATGTATTTAAATGCATCAAATGATGTTAACAATCCTGTTAAAGTAAAAGTTGAACCATAACATGGGATGTATTTAAATTGAACAAAGCGAATTGTTTTTTACGAACTTGGGTTGTTGAACCATAACATGGGATGTATTTAAATTCATACCTAACATTGAAAGTTCCTGCATTATTTTCTAAGTTGAACCTCAACATAAGATGTATTCATTCTTGACTGCCAAAATGAGGGATAAATACTTATTGTATATGTTATAATAGTATATATATTGATATATTTTAGCTTAAGGATGGGTTTGGTTATGAATAAAAAGGAATTATTAAATATTATTGAAAATGGAGAAAATTTATATATAGAATTTAAAGAAGAAGGCATAAAGGCAAAAGAACTAGCAGAAGAATTTGTAGCTTTTGCTAATGGTGAAGGCGGAACAGTATTAATAGGCATATCTGATGATGGAATTATAAAAGGAGTAACTGATAAAAACATAGAAGAAAAGATTATGAACATTTGTAGAAATAACTGTATTCCTAATATAATTCCTATTTATGAATATATAGAATTTGATGAATTAAAAGTCGTAGTTGTTACTATTCCTAAAGGATTAAACAAGCCTTATTATACTGTTGATCATAAATATTATATAAGAGTAGGTACTACAAAAAGAATCGCTTCAAGAGAAGAACTAATGAGGTTATTTGAAGCTAATGGGAGTATTCACTTTGATATATCGCCAGTTTATAATACTTCTATAAAAGACTTAAACTTAGATATAATACGAGACTACTTTTTCAAATATAATACTTTCGATTTATATGAAGAGGATAAAAAAAGTATAGAAAGAACATTAATTAATGCAGATATATTAAAAGAAGTAGATGGGAAAGTGGTATGTTCTGTTGGGGGTTTGTTAATATTTGGTAAAAAACCAGATGACATTATGTCCCAGAATGGTATTAGCTTTGCTCATTTTCGTGGAAATGAAATAACAGATGAGCTTATAGATAAAAAAGTGATTTGTGGAAGGTTACAAGATATAGCAGAACAAACTCTGGTTGTATTAAAAAATAACATGAAAAATCCTTCAACTATTAATCAGCTAAAGAGAGAAGAAAGAGAAGAATACCCTGTATTAGTATTGAGAGAAGCTATTGTAAATGCCATTGTTCACAGAAATTATAGTATTTCAGGATATAAAATAAGAATTTTTATGTTTGATGATCGTATTGAGTTTCACAGCCCAGGAAAGCTACCTAATACTGTTACAATTGAAAAGATGAAGATTGGAGTATCTTATGCAAGAAATCCATTTTTGGTAAAGTATATGGAAAATATGAGATATATAGATCAACTTGGTAGAGGAATTCCTATGATAATTAAAGCAATGAAAGATATGGGGGTTAAAGAACCATTTTTACAAGAGTTAGGAGAAGAGTTTATTCTTACTATATATAAAATCTAGATTCTGAAAAGAAATATTATAATTATTTGTAGGTTTAAGTACTATAATAGTTGAACCTTAACATGGGATGTATTTAAATCCCTTTTTAGGTCTACTATGGCTTTCAAATTTTGCGCTGAACATTAACGTAGAATTTTTGTGGTTAGAAGAATGTAAAAGTAAAAATATTTAAAGAAATAAATTTATGGTATTATATATAGTAATAAAATTATTGGTGGGGTGATTTAAAAATGTGTAGAATAAACCCAAAAGTAGATTTTGCATTTAAGAAGCTTTTTGGAAGCCCTGAAAATAAGGATATATTAATTTCATTTATAAATTCAATGATTAGAGAAGAGGAAAAGATAAAGGATATAGAGTTGAAAAATCCATATAACATAGTAAATTATAGAAAAGGCAAAATGACTATACTAGATATAAAAGCAGTGGACGAAAAAGGAGTTTGGTATGACATTGAAATGCAGCTTGCAGAGCAGGGCTTTTATGATAAAAGAGCCTTTTACTATTGGGCGAAGGTATATTCAGATCAAATAGAGAGTGGAGAAGATTTTGATCTTTTAAGAAAAACTATAGCAATAAATATATTAGATTTTAATTACTTAGATGAAGAAGATTTTCATAATGTATACAGGGTTTATAATGAAAAAACAAAACAAGAGTTGTCAAATATATTTGAAATGCATTTTATAGAGCTTGGTAAATTTAAAAAGGATTTTAAAGATTTAAACAATACATTGGATAGATGGGTGGCATTTTTGAATAAAGCCTATGAAATAGATGTAAATAAAATACCAGAAGAGTTATCAGAAGATGAAGCCGTAAAAAAAGCAATAGAAAAACTAGACATAATGTATTTAGACAGTGAAGAAAGAGAATTATATGAAAATGAATTAAAGAGATTGAGAATTCAAAAGGCAGAATTAAAAACTGCTGAAAGAAGGGGAATTGAAAAGGGAATTGAACAGGGAGTCGAGAGAGAAAAAATAAATATTGCTAAAAATTTATTAGATGTATTAGATATGGAGACAATAGCAGAAAAAACTGGATTAAGTGTAGATTTTATAAATAGCCTTAAAAATCAATAGAAATATCTATATATTTTACCAACTAAAGCTTAAATAAAAATCCTTTTAATCCCTGTATTTATAAGAGATTAAAAGGATTTTTTAGGTGTGGTTTTAAAAAGTAAAAAACGGCTGGTAAATTTTTTAGAAAATCCTTTATTATGAATGCTTAAGGGATTATAATGAAAATATAGGATGGCTATTTTACAGTGGTTGAACCTTAACATAGGATGTATTTAAATAGAAAATTTTCGTCTAATATGTAACTACAATCAAGTTGAACCTTAACATAGGATGTATTTAAATACGGACTAAAGATTTAATTATTAATATGGATACAAGTTGAACCTTAACATAGGATGTATTTAAATAGGATATATACCGGAATTAGAGATTGGAGAGACAGTGTTGAACCTTAACATAGGATGTATTTAAATAAATTAATGTTTTTAGCTACAGAAGGGGAGAAAAAGTTGAACCTTAACATAGGATGTATTTAAATTAAACAATGCAAATTGCTTCTTACGAACTTGTGTTAGTTGAACCTTAACATAGGATGTATTTAAATTTAAATCTTTTGGACATACACCTATTCTATATGCAAGTTGAACCTTAACATAGGATGTATTTAAATGCTAGTTTTACTAAGTTTTGTAAACTAGGCTCACGTTGAACCTTAACATAGGATGTATTTAAATAGTTTTAAAGGATTTTTAATTTCTAAATATACAGGAGTTGAACCTTAACATAGGATGTATTTAAATACCGTTACAAAACCATTATTTTTCCAATATTTTTCCGTTGAACCTTAACATAGGATGTATTTAAATTAGTAACAACCTCAGGCGGAAGCAAACTAACAGCAAGTTGAACCTTAACATAGGATGTATTTAAATTTAGAAACTAAAATTCGAGAAACTGAAAAGAATTTAGTTGAACCTTAACATAGGATGTATTTAAATTATTTATCTTTATTTTTATCTATCATTTCTTTTCTAGTTGAACCTTAACATAGGATGTATTTAAATTTGCACAAATTTTTTAAACTCACAATTAGCAATATCGTTGAACCTTAACATAGGATGTATTTAAATTTTAATTGCATTTCTACACTTGTATTACTGGATTCTGTTGAACCTTAACATAGGATGTATTTAAATTAAGCATGTTTAACAGGTTGCCAATTTGCATCATTGGTTGAACCTTAACATAGTATGTATTTAAATAAAGCCTTATCCAATTAATTTCACCTCCTTAAAATTAGTTGAACCTTAACATAGGATGTATTTAAATATGTTAGTTCAGATAATAGTAACGTAGGTCTATTTGTTGAACCTTAACATAGGATGTATTTAAATAGAAAGTGAGAGGAGTACCTAAATGTTTGAAAATTGTTGAACCTTAACATAGGATGTATTTAAATCAATGTCCAAGTATTCTTAGGGACTTAAGAGGATGTAAACAAAATACCAGAGTAACTGTCAGAAGATGAAACGGTAAGAAAAGCAATAGAGAAACTAGAGATAATGTATTTAGACAGAGAAGAAAAAGAACTATATGAAAATGATTTAAAGAGACTTAGAATTCAAAAATCAGAATTAAAAAACGGCTGAAGAAAATGAGAAAACAATAAAGCTATACAGATAGCAAAAAATTTATCAGCTGTAAATGCATTTAAAAGAGCTGCACTCAATAATTAATTGAGGCACAGCTCTTTTATGATTATAAGCATTTTTAACAGGTTAGTTTTTTAAGCATTTAATCTGAAATTATATCTACAATTTCATTATAGTTTTTTCTATAAATCATACGCTGAATATTTAATTCTAAGTTATTGCCTGTTCCAATGAACTCTAAAGTTCTAGTATTTATATTGGAATTTTTAGTATTATTTTCTGGAATGGTTTTGTTAAGATTTATACTTTTTCCATCTATTGTCATATTTACATTTGTTAAGATTATATCTGCTTCTGTAGAAAATGTAACATAAGTGTTTCCATTAGCTTCATATATTTTTTCAAATTCAATATTTTTATTTTCCACATTAATATTTTCATTTTCAATATCTTTTTTCAACTTAAAATTTTTATTTATAATATGCTCGGAAGTTAAGCCTGAAAATTGAATTTGCAGTTTTTTAAAATCATTAGGCAAAGGTGCAAAATTATATTTGAATGTAACTCCATTAATATTTGAACCAAGTTCTGCTTCTTGATTTTCAATAACTTTTCCATCAGCAATTAATTTTATATTTAATCTGCTAGGTGAAAATGTAATCCCACGCATTCTATCTGCAGCTAATTCTACTATATTTTCAACTTTTCCTTTAATTACTGTAGTTGTAGGGGAAGCACAAATATACTGAAGGCGAAGATTATTATCATCTGCTTTAATGTTTTTATATAGAAATTTTTTTATACTGTGTCCCATAGCTTTGTTTTTATCTAATGTAAAGGAAATTTTACCAGTTTCATTATTTTCTTTAGAAGTTATATTTAACTCTAAATTTTTATCAAATGCAGAAGGAGGGTCAAAAGCAGCAGTAAATTTTATTTCTGTTTTTGTATCATTTACATTTCCATAAGAATTGTGAAACATATAATTTTTGAATTTACCCTTTAAATATATATGTGAAGGTTCAATAGATAGATTTTCAATATTTCCTCTAGGGTCTTTTACTGTATAAAAGGCTAAAAATTTATTGTCATCCATCATTATTCCATCTAAAGTAAAAGTTAGACCGTTTTTAAAGGTGAAGCTCTTATTTATAATTTGACCTTTTCCTAATTCATTTAATTTTTTTAAGTTTGCATCCATTACTTTATCATAGCCTGTAAGTTTTTCCGCATAAAAACCTAAAGTGTTAAAATTATATGCTGTTAATATTAAGCAAATAAAAACAGCAGCGGCTTTTATTTTAAAATGTCTATTAATTTTTGTTTTAATACTTTTATCTTTAAGTGCAGTTTTTAATCTGTTTTCTAAATTTTCAGGAACTTCTAATTTATTAAAATCTAATTTATTTTTACTTAATAATTTTTTTATATCGTCCACTATTTGTCACCTCCTAAGCTTTCTTTTAACTTTTTAATGCCATTAAATATCCGGGATTTTACTGTTCCAACTGGCACATTAATTATTTTTGCTATAGTCTCATTATCTAAATCTAAAAAATAATGAAGTTTAATTACCTCTTGATACTTTTCTTTTAAATTTGATAAATGTTTTTGTAATATAATCTGTTCATTTTTTTTATCAAAACATTCTTCATAAGGTTCTTCTTTAACATAATCTAAGGGAACTATTTTTTTATTTTTCTTTAAAAGTTTTTTGCAGCAATTTACTAAAATAGTTTTACTCCAGCTGTAAAAAGCCTCATGCTTTTTTAAATTGTGTATATTTTCGTACAAGATTACAATGGTATCCTGCAAAGCATCCAAAGCATCTTCTTCGTTTTTCATATACAAATAAGCTAGCTTATAAAAATCCTTCTTTTGTGCCATTATAAGCTGTACTAAAGCTTCTTTATCTCCTTGTTTTGCTTTTTTTATTAATATTTCTATATCCATTTAGCACCTCGATTCTATATATAAGAGTATTAATACATGATAAAAGTTCATTTTTTAAATATTTTTTGTATAAAAAATATTTAAAACTTTATTCATATAGAGCATAAATTCCAACTGATAAAATACTTTTATTTTAGAAGTGTATTATATTACATTTATAATAGAATTTTAGCACTAGTGTGTTGAACTTTAACATATGATGTGTTTAACTAAAAAAATCTAGATAATAATGGTGTTTTATTGAAAAATAAGTTTTTATAGTATATACAGTAAGTTATTTAAAGCATTTATGATAAAATAGTAGTATAACAATAAGCTAGAAGTAATATTATTAATAATTCAAATTTCATATGTAGGAGGAGTAGTTTTGCGAAAATTTTTATTGATATTTCTGCTATTAATAATGTTCATTACACCTATAAGTGTTAAGGCAGCAGATAAAAGCTATACTATAGACAAGTTAAGTATTACTGCCAATATTACTGAAAAAGGTGATGTTAATGAGAGACTTAAATGGCTTGCTTACAGACAATATCTTTTAGAATGCTTTACCAATTACAAACAAGATACAAGCCTTTTAGACATAGATGAAGCTCTTATATATGCTTCGGCTTTAGAAATAGAAGAAATTCATTCTAAAGCATTCTCTAAAAAATTAAGCGATCTTTCATATGAATCAACAGACAGTTATTCATATGCTATGTATAATAATTATTCATTTTTTCTTATGAATCTTTATATGTGGGATAGTATTAGTGATAGTATATATAACAACAGCATAGATAATAGTAATAACAATAACAATAATGGTGGTGGAAATGATGGGGGCTTTGGAGGGTTCTCAGGTGGTGGAGACTTCTCCGGTGGAGGAGGAGGAGATTCTGGAGCTTTCTAAATCAAATACTTTGTACAGATAAGAAGCAGTAAATAAAAAGTCAACCCAGAAAACCAAACATTGGGTTGATTTTTATTATGTATAGTCATTGAGTATTTTAAGTTAATGTGATATTCTAATTTATAAATGTGATATAAGGGAGGAGTATTTATGAATAAATTAGTTAAAGTATTACATGAAAATGATATATTTCCTCAATATATAGGTACACCAATTGAAAAACTTTTAAAATATCATAATTTAGGATATGATTTTCAAAAACATGATAAAGCCGAATTATTAGTAGGAATGTGCATGGATAATCGTAAACAACTTAATATTCCAAATAATTTTTCATATATCATCCGTTCCGGTGGTGGAAACTTACGTTATAGTGAATTCAAAGTATCCTATGCTGTGGCTATTGGAGGTATTAAAACAATAGCTTTAATAGGCCATAATAATTGTGGAATGGTAAATTTAATATCTAAAAAAGAGCGTTTTATTAAAGGATTAGTTGAAGATGCCGGATGGGATGAAAAACACGCAGAAGAACACTTCACAAGTTTTGCCCCAATGTTTGAAATTGAAAATGAAATAGATTTTTTACTAAGTGAAGCAAAAAGGTTAAAGGAAAAGTATCCAAAGATAGCAGTGGTACCATTATTCTATAATTTAGACGATAATCTTTTATATTTAATTGAAGAAAGTTAGTATTAGTAATATCAAGTTATAACTAAGCTTAATAATTTATATTTAAAACACTAAGCAAAACTTTGACAGTAGCTTTTCATGAACGAAATAACTTTTTAAGGTATATTCATGAAAGAAAAAAAATCATTGAATAAAGTATATATAAACAATTTTTCTGCACTATTAAAATTGTTTATATATACTTTTTCTATTTTATCCCATGACTACCCGCTCTAATACTCCCATATAATTCAAGTTTTACTTTATAAACAATATTTTTAATATTAACTATCTATGCTACAATAATCATGTAAAAAACATTATAATAAATCGTAAATTGTAAATAATTATAATAGGTGATAATATATGGATATTAATAGTAAGCTTACCAAACAGATAGATGAAATGAGATATTTAACTGTAGAAAATGCCTGGAGATATAGGGTAATCCTTAGATATTTTTATCTTCAATATGAAAAAATGAAATATTGGATGTATAAGGAAGAAGTTTTCGAAGAACTAAAGAAACATGAAAAATTTATGGAATACACTATGGATCAATGTAAGCAAGATCTGGATGTGCTTATCTCCTGGAGAAACCTATTGGCAATTCAGGACACTTCAAAGGTTGCTACAGTAGAAGAGTTTAAAAATAAGCAATTCAGATATCAGCTGTCAGAATATAGCGTTGAGATTGAAAGGTTAACTATAAAGCTTGAAAATTTATTTGTAGAAAGTGCTTCACTAGAACCTTCATTATTGGAAAGAATTAAGGAAGAGATTGAAAAGCTTCCTCAAATGGCTAATGAGGATAACAGAGAGGTTGGAAGTTGGTGGAGTTCTTTAAATAATGATTTTAAAAGACTTAATCAAAACTATCAGGATTATATAAGAGACTTGTACAGCTTGAAAGCTGAAGAGATGATGAAGACAAGAGAATTTTTAGTTTTTAAGGACAAATTTATTGATTATTTAAGAGATTTTATAAAGGGACTTCAATATAATTCTAATGCTATAGAGTATATTTTAAAGCAGCTGGAGCACAGCACTGTAGAAACAGTTTTAGAAAAGGCTTTTGCCTATGAAAAATCCATACCCAGAATTGACTTGGAGATTTCTGATGAGGTTATAAAAGACAATATTTATGGACGATGGAATAATCTTAAGGAATGGTTTTTGGGTTCCGCAGGTTTAGAAAGTGAAGCCTCAAAGCTATTAAATATAACTAATGAAATCATAAGAAAGATAACTAGATTTGCTTCTCAAATTGCAGAAAGCAGAAATAGTGCGGCTAACAGAAAGGAAGAATATAAAAAGCTTTGTGAGATGTTTTTAAATTGTGACACTTTAGATGAAGCACACAAGTTATCAAGTCTCGCCTTTGGAATATTTAATATGAAGCATATAAAAGGTGAGATAAATAGAAAAACGGAGAGTATAAATAGCGGTATCTTTGAAGAAGAGCCTTATATTCAAAATGTAAAGCCTAGAATCAGAGCTTATAAAGAAAAAAATATCAGAAACCCTATTGTTAATAATGAAAAAAGAAAGAGTGAAATGCTCCATAGAATTATAAAAATAAGAGAAGAAGAAAGACGTATAATAGACAGCTACATAGTAGAGGATGTCATAGATTTTTCAAGGCTTCCAGAAATAGAAGCTCATGTAAGACTTACTCTTTTAAGATGGCTGAGTAAAGGGGTAAATTCACCGGATAACAAGGGGAAAACAGAAGATGGGAGAGTCTACAAAGTAGAGAATCCTAAAAATAAAGAAGATAAATGTAAGCTTTTATGTGCTGATGGTATTTTTGAGATGCCTGCATATATTATAAGATTTGAAAGAGTGATAGCATGAAGGAACTAGAAATATTATTGGAAAACTATTGGATAAGTAAAGATGATAATAAGGAACTTTATTATAGCATAAAAGACAGTATACCTAATTTCAAGAGCTTTCTTACAGAAAAGCTAGGGTATCAGGTTATTGTAAATCCAAATTTAATTAAGCTTGAAAAACTTCCAGGAAAGGCAGAGCCTTGGATGGGTATTGCAGATTTCGAAAGCAATATGGAATATGCATTTTTATGTATTCTATTGATGTTTTTAGAGGACAAGGGCAGAGAGGAACAGTTTGTGTTATCAGGAGTCACTGAGTTTATTCAGGGGAATTACATTGGGGAAGAGAAGGTAGACTGGACACTCTATAGACACAGAAGATGTCTAATTAAAGTTTTAAGATTTGCAGTGGACCTTAAAATGATAAAAATAGATGATGGGGATGAGCAGGGCTTTGCCAATAGTATGGATACAGAAGTGCTGTATGAAAGTACAGGCTTTTCCAGATACTTTGTTAGGAACTTTACCACTAGTATATTGAATTACAATTCTTACAAAGATATTGAAAATGAAGAGTGGGGCGAGGTTGATACTGATAGAGGTATTATAAGAAGGCAGAGAGTATATAGAAGACTTGTCATGGGTCCTGTAGTTTACAATGAAGGTGCTGAAGATGTGGATTATGATTATATAAAAAAGCAGAGAGGTATGATAGCTAATGATTTAGAGCTGTTTTTAGATTATGATCTTCATGTACATAGAAATGGTGCCTTAGTTGTTTTAAATAGAGAAAAGAATATGAAGGATACATTTCCAGGAGGAAGAGCTATAAGCGATGTGGTGCTGATGTTTAATTCATTAATAACAGAAAAGGTAAAAAGAAAAGAGCTTAACCTAAAGGTAGATGACAGCATTATAATATCCAAAGCACATTTCGAAAGTATAGTTGAAGAGCTTAAACTCAGCTTCAGCTCTGGTTGGAGTAAGGAATATAGGGAGAGGTCACTTGGTGCCTTAAGTGAAGATATAATTAAATATATGAAAGATTTTAATATGCTTAAAGTTTTAAAGGATGGTAAGGAAATACACATATTACCTCTTACTGGTAAGGTTATAGGCAGCTATCCTCAAGCCTTTAAAGAAGCAGCCTTAGAGAAAGGAGATAGTTAATATATGGATAATAACAGATGGATTATAAATAGAGCAGGTCTTGTTAACTTTTGGTATTATGACGAGGAGGAATTTAACTTTTCTGATGGAAGGCTTCTTTTAAGAGGTTCTAATGGTTCAGGAAAATCTGTTACTATGCAGAGTTTTATTCCTCTTCTATTAGATGGTAATAAAAGCCCGGAAAGACTTGACCCCTTTGGTTCTAAAGCTAGAAAGATAGAAAATTATCTGCTGGGTGATGAAGAAAGCGGTAAAGATGAATCTTTAGGGTATCTATACATGGAATTTCAAAAGAGAGAAACTGAAAACTACCTTACTATAGGTATGGGTTTTAAGGCTGTTAGAGGTAAGTCTATAAAGTCTTGGGGTTTTGCCATAACAGACGGCAGGAGAATAGGGAAGGACTTTTTTCTATATAAAAATGTAGGAGAAAAGCTGCCTTTAACTATGAAAGAGCTGGAAAATAGAATAGGAGCCGGGGGACAGGTTCGTGAAGGTCAAGGAGATTATATGAGGTTGGTAAATGATCTTCTTTTTGGGTTTAACGATATAGAGGAATATGAGGAATTGGTAAAGCTTATGGTTCAGCTTAGAACTCCAAAGCTTTCTAAGGACTTTAAGCCTACAGTAGTATATGAAATAATGGAAAATTCACTGCAGCCTCTTTCTGAGGATGATTTAAGACCAATGTCAGAGGCCATAGAGAATATGGATAATATAAAAAGCAGATTAGAGGAGCTTAAGGAAAGTAAAAAGGCAGCAGATAAAATAAAAGGAGCTTTTGATAAATATAACAGCTTTGTAATAGCTGACAAAGCTAAATTATACGTGGATAACAAAAATCAGGTTGAAAAGTTTCAAAAGGATAAGGCAAGTTATGTAGAAGAAAGAAATAGAGCGGAAAGATCATATAAAGAAGCTGAGGAAGAGCTTAATCATCTAGATATACAGCTAAAAACCAATGAAGAAAAAAAGAAAGAGTTAGATAAGCATGATAGTGTTCACATAAGAGAAAAAATGGTTCAGCTGGAGGAGAATATTGGGACTTTAAATAAGGAAAAAGGTGATAAGGAAACACAGCTTGGAAGAAAAAGAGAAAGTGAACGCCAGGTATTTGACAGCATAAGAGAATTTGAAGGTAAAAAGCATAGTGTTACTTCAAAGCTGGAAAGTAAGCTGCAGGATATGGATGCTGCTGCTGAGGAATTTGTATTTGATGAGCAGGAATTTTTAAAAGATGAGTTAAAGAAGTCTATAACTAAAGAATACAGCTTTTCATACATTAAAGACAGCCTAAATAAATATACGTTGAGTATAGATAATGCTGTAAAAGCTCTTGAAGAGGAAGAAAGAAAAAATCTAGAGTACGACAAGGCACTTCAGGAGCTTGAAAAAAGTAAAGCTGAAAGAGATGAGAAAAATAGAATATTAGAACAGGCAACCTTGCTTATGGAGGAGACCAAGCAGGAGTATGTAGAAAAAATATATGGCTGGAGAAAAGAAAATAAGGAACTAAAGCTTTCTGATGACACAATAGTTAAGGTAGCTAGAGATGTAAGTAATTTTGATGATACTAAAAGTTTTGATGCTGTACTTGAACATATTAGAAGTGAGTACAATGGTTTTCAGGATGTGTTAAATAAAAGTCTTTACGAAGCTAAAGGTGAAAAAGCTAAGTGGGAAAAGTTAGCTAAGGAAAAGAAAGTAGAAATTGATCAGTGGAGATTTAAGAAGGATCCAGAGCCTTCTAGAGAAGACAAGGTATTATTAAACAGAGAAGCATTAAATAATGAGGGCATACCTTTTATTCCTCTGTATAAAGCTGTAGATTTTAATAAGGATATTTCTGAAGAAGTTAAAGGACGAATAGAGGAAGCACTTCTGGATATGGGCTTGTTGGATGCTTTAATAGTTCCAGAAAAATATAAAGATAAAGTATCTTCAATTAATAATGAAGGTGCAGATAAGTATTTATTTCCTTCACCAAAGTTTTTAATGCATGACTTATCAGAACTTCTAAAAGTGGATTCCATTGAAGTAAAAGGCATAAGTCATGAGGATATAGATAATGTACTTAAGAGTATTCTTATTGACGAAAGCAAAGATAGTACTTATATAAATGAAAAAGGACAGTACAGTATAGGAATACTTAAAGGTAAGGTAACTAATAATTATGAACCTAAGTTTATAGGTGTTGCTGCAAGAAAAAAATATAGAGAAGAGCAAATAGAAAAGCTCTTAGAGGAATTAAAGGGCATAGAGGAGCAGATTTCACAGTATGATGGTGAAATAAATGAATTAAATTTAAGACTTGACATATTGAAAAAGGAATTTAATAATTTACCTTCTCATAAAGACCTTTTGATAGCCTCAGCAGAGATTAAGGAAGCACAGTTTAATTATAATATGAGCAGTGATATTGTAGTTAAAAAGTCGGAAGAGGAAAGAATTCTATATGAAGAGCTTAAAAAAGTAAAAGAAAAGGTATATGAGCTTACTTATAAGCTGCCTCTTAAAGGAAATCTGCAAGTCTACAGGGAGGCTTTAGAGGCTGCAAGAGATTATAAGGATGAACTTTATGAGCTGGAAAAAATTCATGGTATTCTTCTTCAAATAGTAGAAAAGTTAACTATGCTGGAGTCACAAAAGGAAGATTTACTGGAGGATATGGATAACCTACAGTATGACATAAACATAACAGAGCGAAAATTACAGGAAGCTGTTATTAATCACAATAATCTAAAGGAACAGCTTACTCTTTCAGATTATGAGGCTGTAAAGCAAGAATTGGATGAATGCATAAGGATTTTAAGAGAAATCCCAAACAAGAAAATACAAGCTGTAAGAAAAAGTGAAATGGAAAAGAATAATTTTAATAATAGTATTCAAAGTCTTTCTAAAGTAGAGGAAGATTTGGAGTTCTATAAAAGATTAACGGATTTATATGAGGAAGCCTTTAAGGAAGAATGCAGCTTAGGTTATTCGGTACAGGCAGAGAATAATGAAGATTATTTTAAGCTTGCAAAAAAGATTGTAAAAGAAACTTTAGCAGAGGAAAAATCTACAAAGGATAAGGAGGACTATGTTAATACTCTTTATCAAAGATTTCAAGAAAATAATCAATATCTAAGAGAGTACAGCGTTAAAATGGAAACTATATTTGATATTAGTATCGAGGAAGAAAATGCTGAAATAGCTAGAGCTGCAGCTAAGCGTAAAAGGCTTAATGTGGTGGGAAAGGTAAGAGGAAAAGAAGTAAATTTTTATAAGCTTATAGATTTTATGTTAGAAGGTATAGAGGAAAATGAAAAGCTGTTAAGGGAAAGCGATAGACAGCTCTTTGAAGATATTTTGGTTAAGAATATAAGTAAGAAAATAAGAGCTAAAATATTCCATAGTGAGCAGTGGGTTAAGAAGATGAATGAGCTTATGGAAGCTATGAATACCTCCAGTGGATTATCCTTTAGTTTAAAATGGAGCAGTAAAAAGGCAGAAACAGAGGAACAGTTAGACACAAAGGAACTGGTAGAGCTTTTAAAGCAGGATGGTAATCTAATGAGGGAAGAGGATTTAAATAAGCTGTCAGAGCATTTTAGATCTAAAATAGCTCAGGCAAGAAGAAGTCTTGAGGATAAAGGGCAAAATCAAACCTTCCACAGCATAATGAGGGAAATTCTAGATTATAGAAAATGGTTTGAATTTAAACTTTTCTTTGTAAAAACTGGACAGAATAAAAAGGAGCTTACTAATACTGCCTTCTTCCAATTTAGCGGAGGAGAAAAAGCCATGGCCATGTATGTGCCTCTTTTCTCAGCAGTTTATGCTCGTTATGAAGGTGGAAGAAAGGATAGTCCAAGAATTATATCCTTAGATGAAGCTTTTGCTGGGGTTGATGAAAAGAATATAAGGGATATGTTCAGACTTTTAAGTGAATTAGGTTTAGACTATATTATAAATTCTCAGATATTATGGGGAGATTATGATACAGTGCCATCTCTTTCAGTTTGTGAACTTATAAGACCAGATAATGCGGATTTTGTCACGGTTATAAGGTATAACTGGAATGGTAAGGTTAAGGAACTGGTGGTGTAACTCTTATGAATAAGGAAGAAATATTGCTTAAGGAATGTGTAGATTATTTTAAGAGTACCTCGGGCTTTAAAAGGACACTGCAAAACATAAGAAAAAAATATGAATCTCTCGGAACCTTGGGAGGAACTGTAGTATTAAATAACTTGAAGGAAGATGAAAAAGAAGCATTAACAGGGTTATTTAGAAAAGACTATTATAAGAAATCTACCTCTTTTAAGGTTGAAGCCTTTGTTAAAGCTTTAGATAACACTAAGTTTCAGGGAATAGCTTTTGATAAAGTCCTTGAAGAATATTTTGGAGAAAAGCTGCTTAGTAAAAAGGAAGAGAAGCTAATATATGATACAGAAAAACAGTTATATTTTCATGATATAATTGAGAATTTTAAAGAAACTAGAGCGGAACAATGGCTTTTATACTTACTTAAAAGTAAAGAAAATGCCTATAGAATAATAAGTCAGAAATATGATGAAGATAAAGAGCTGTTAAAGGAAAATCTAATATATGTATGTAATGCATATAACAACTTGACCTTTCAGGAGAACAGTACCATGAGGCTGGCACTGTTCTCCTCTATTATAACTAAAAATCCCCACAGCTTTGATAGTAATACAGACTGCGGAAATCTTTTAGTATACGCTATCTGCTATAGTTTAAAGGTAAAATATCCTGAAAATGCAGAAGAGTTAAGCGAAATTTTGTATACAGCGGGAATAATAAAAGATGAAGTTTCAAATTATACCCTTTGCAGTGGAATATTAGCTTACAGCAGCGAAAAGGAGCATATAGGCTGGAGAGGCTTTTATGAAGCAGAAGAACCTCTTCAAATTTCACTATGGAATATAAGTAAGCTGAATAGAGTGATAAGTCCAGCTGGAAAGGTTTATGTTTTTGAAAATCCAACGGTGTTTAGTGAAGTATTATATAGAATAGGTAACATAAAACCATCTCTTATATGTACCTTTGGTAATTTTAAATTGGCTTCTTTAATACTTATTGATAAGCTGGTACACAGTGGTGCAAAGATATATTATTCTGGTGATTTTGATCCAGAAGGTATAGTTATGGCAGACAGATTAAAGCAGAGATATGGGGAAAATGTTGTTTTGTGGAGATATACCGAAGAAGATTATATGAGTATAAAATCCTCAGTACAGTTAGAAGAGTATAGAATTAAGAAAATGAATAATATAAAAAGTGAAGAGTTTGCACATATTGCTGATGTTATAAGGATTAATAAATGTGCAGCTTATCAGGAGCTCCTTATTGATAAATATGTGGAAGATATAATTGCTACTGCACCTCTAGGGTAGTTTAAAATAAATATAGTGCTTTTAGCTTTGTGTCTTATAAAAAACAAAAGTGTAAATTCGTTATAAAGAACAAATTAGCTTTAATAACTGAAAGAAATAGAAGCAGTCCATTAGCAAGCAACTATGAATCTGATAAAAAGAGTTAGAATAAAGCTGTAATAGCTGAAATATTATATAGGTATACAGGGTAAAACAATCAATTACCTCGTATACCTATTTCAATCTCAAATATTTACTTAAATTCATGAATCTTTTGGAAGAAACTATAATAGAAAGAATGTATTGGGGAGGAAAAATGAATTTAGGAGAGAATATGATATATTTAGATGATTTTATAAGGATAATAATTGCTTGCTTTTTAGGTGGATTAATAGGTTACCAGAGACAAAAAAAAGGTATGTCTATGGGGCTGAGAACACATATAGTTGTTTGTGTAAGTGCTGCTCTAGTACAAATAATATCTATAGATTATAATTTACTGAATGAAGCTAATGTTGATGCAATGAGACTAGGTGCTCAGGTTATATCAGGAATCGGTTTTTTAGGAATGGCAAGTATAATTAAGGATGGTCGAACTGTTGTGGGATTGACCACGGCAGCAAGTATATGGTTTATTGCATGTGTGGGGTTGGCTGCTGGAAGTGGTTTATATATCCAAGCTACAATGGCTACTCTTGTTATTTATTTTATTCTTAAAGATATATTTAATTTAGATAAAAGAATTAAAAAGAACAGAGATAACGACAATGTTTACGAATTGGAGGTTATCTTAAATAGTGTTGTAGGTGATAGGGATAAAATCAACGTGATTCTTAATACTATTATTCAGAAGGGATTTGAAATTTCAGACATTCGTACAAATGCTGAAGATAAGAATAATGTGCTGATTATTATGGCTATAAGTTTACCACCAAATAAATTACCTAATGATATATTTGCAGAGTTACTTCAATATGAATATGTGAAAAAAGTTGCAATTGTTTAATTTAGGGGTGAAAAATCAGTGAACGAACTTGGAAGAAAAATGCTAAACAGAGTAATAATAAAAAGTGATTACCAATATTAGGAGGTAATATCCATGAATGATACTATAAATATATTAAAATCTCATAGATCCATAAGAAAATTTAAAAATCACCATATAGAGGATGAAAAAATAAGATTAATTATAGAATCTGCACAATGTGCTTCAACTTCCAGTTTTATCCAAGCCTACACAATTATAAGAGTAAATGATAGAGAAAAAAGAAAGGCTATGCAGCACTTGCTGCTCAAAATGCACTGATTGCTGTAGAATCCTTAGGTCTAGGAGGAGTTTACATAGGAGGAATTAGAAATAATCCTTCTGATATAAGTAAGATTCTGAATATACCTTCTAATGTATATCCTGTGTTTGGAATGTGCCTTGGATATCCAGATAATGATTCAGGCAAAAAGACTAGATTACCTTTGGATGTAATATTTAAAACAGACGAGTATACTACTGAAGGTGATGTAGAAAGGTTAGAAGAATATGATTCTTATATTAAAGAGTACTATACACAGAGAACTGCTGGAAGAAGAGTGGATACTTGGACAAATCAAATATCAAACTTAATGAGTAATCCTCAGAGACCTCATATGAGAGAGTTCTTAGAAAAACAGGGATTTAAGATGAAATAAAACATAAAGAGGTGTTGAGTAGTGGTGAAAAAGAGTACTAGAAATAGTGATATTTTACATAATTCAAAGGAAAACACATCCCCTAAGATATATGCATTGCTGGTGAAATTAGTAAATGATAATAGAGAAGATTTAGCGGAAGTGGTGTTAAAGGTTGACTATTTACTGCAATATGCCAGTACTTCTATAAAGCAAAAGGATTTTGAGGAAGCAAGGGAAGGTCTTAATGGAGCTAGAATGAGAATAGATATGCTGAAAAAAGAGGATGTTGATACAGAACATTTAGAATATCTATATGAGGGTATACATAAGAAGTGTAAGAAATAAGAAGATAACTCTATGAAAAGTTCTATAAAAGCTGAGTTAAAATAAATTTTATTGGGTGATTGAAAAACATGAAAATTAATAGATTATTAGCAATTATTATAATACTTCTTAATAGAGAAAAAATATCTGCTGTAGAATTATCAAAAAAGTTTGAGGTTTCCGTTAGAACAATTTATAGAGATATTGAAGCAATTAATATGGCTGGAATTCCTATTGTTTCTCAGCCGGGAAACAACGGGGGATTTTATATCATGGATAATTATAAGCTTAATCATCAGTTTTTAACACTTGAAGATATGATTTCTATTGTAGAAGCTTTAAAAAATATGAATGGTGTTTTAAGTGACAATCAGGTTGAAATAGCAATAGAAAAGATAAAGAGTATTGTACCAAAAGATAAGAAAGCGGTATTCGATTTACACTTTCAGCAGATGGTTATAGATAATTTGCCCTGGGGATTTAAAAAATCTGAAAAAGAAAGTTTAAAGTACAAAATTATATATGATGCTGTGGTAAGCAAACAATGTATAGCATTTAACTATAGAAACTCAAAAGGTGAATGTGATTGGAGAAAGGTTGAACCTTTAACTCTTGTTTTTAAAGGTTTTTCCTGGTATTTGTTTTCATTTTGTAGACTTAGAAATGATTACAGATTTTTCAAGTTATCTCGGATGGACAATTTATGTGTTTTGGATGAAGAAGTTGAGAGTCATAGGATGTCATACGAACAGTACGTCAATACTATTAATAATAAGCATGATAAGCAAAAGTCTACAAGAGTTATACTAAAATTTTCAGAAAAGGTAAGATACAGATTAGAGGATTACTTTGATAGTGATGAAATGAAGCTTACAGAAGATGGTAGTGTAATTGTAGATACTTATTTTTTAGAGGATGAATGGATTTATTCAATGATATTAAGTTATGGAGAATATGTTGAAGTAATTGATCCCAGCAGCATAAGAGAAATTATAAAAAATAAATGTGAAAAAATTTGTAACATGTATTCAAACATGACGTAATGCTGTCAAACTCTTCTTATATAATACAATTATGAATATAAGGAAGGGGAAATGAATTATGGAGCAAAAATATTGTCAAAGCTGCGGTATGCCAATGAACGAGGAACTTTATGGAACCGAAAGTAATTACGAGAGAAATAAAGAATACTGCATATATTGTTATGAAAATGGTAAATTTAAACAGCCAGATTTAACAATGGAGCAAATGATAGAAGTATGTATACCTTATATGAAAAAAGGTGGAATGAAGGAAGAAGAAGCAAGAGCATTAATGAATAGTGTTCTTCCTCAGTTAAAAAGATGGAAAAAGGAAGATATGCCAGCAAGGGTAATAGAAAAAGGTGAAATGATAGTAGTCGGCAAGGAAATACGAACAAGCAATAAGGATGGTCAATGTATGAAGGAAATTCCAGAATTTTGGAAGGAATTTTCAGCACAAAAGCTAGGTGATAAAATATGCAATAAGGTGAATCCTAATTCAATATTAGGAGTATATACTGATTATGAAAGCAATGAGACGGGAACATATTCTTTTATCATTGGGTTTCAGGTTAGTCATGTTGATTCCATAC
This sequence comes from Clostridium sp. DJ247, assembly GCF_014231265.1. Taxonomy (NCBI): domain Bacteria; kingdom Bacillati; phylum Bacillota; class Clostridia; order Eubacteriales; family Clostridiaceae; genus Clostridium; species Clostridium sp. DJ247. The sequence continues at coordinate 32,359 of NZ_JABAIW010000012.1, forward strand.
CTGAAGGAATGGTTGATAAAGTTATTCCTGCCTCAAAATATTACGTTGTTACTGTGAAAGGTAAAATGCCGGACAAGATTGGAGAAGCTTGGGCTCACATATGGGGTGCAGGACTTGAAAGAACATATACAGCTGACTTCGAACTGTATGATGAAAGATACGATGGAAGTGAGAATTCTGAAGTGGATATATATGTATCTAGAAAGTAAAATAGAATTAGATAGATTTTTACCCAATCTAATTCTTAGTGAAGCTAGTCCAGAGGCTTAGTTATTGTAAAAATAAGTAAGGGTTGTGTGCAATGGTAAGGGAAGTAAATGCAAAAACAATTTTAATAACAAGTAAAAATCCAACAGCATGGTTCGGTGTTAAGTATGTCATGAATATTTATAGAGGGTGTCAGCATGGGTGCATATATTGTGATTCGCGTAGTGAATGCTATCGAATTGATGACTTTGAGGATATTATTATTAAAATAAATGCAGTTGAGTTACTAAAAAAAGAGCTTTCACGAAAAAGAGTAAAAGGAACAATTGGTACAGGTGCTATGAGTGATCCGTATATGCCAATTGAAAATAAGTATAAACTTACACAGAAAGCTCTTAAGGTAATCGCTGACAATAAGTACCCTGTTCATATTATTACAAAAAGCAATTTGGTTTTGCGAGACGTTGATATACTTCAAGAAATAAATAATATATATGCCTCCGTTGCAATTACAATAACTACTGCAGATGATTTGCTTGCACGAAAAGTAGAGCCCTGGGTATGTGCATCTTCTGATAGATTTAAAGCCATAGGAATACTTTCAACCTTGGGTATATGTGTAGGAATAACTATGATGCCCATATTACCATTTATTCAAGATAACGAAAAAAATATAATAGAAATAATAAAGATGGCAAAAGAATATGGAGCTAAATTTATCTGCCCTTCATTTGGTATGACTTTGAGAGACCGTCAAAGGGAGTATTATTATTCAAGGCTAGATGAGTTGTTCCCAGGTATAAGGAATAAATATGAAAAGAAATTTGGAAATAATTATGGATGTAATGCTAATAATGTAGTTAAACTTAAAAATACATTTTATGAATCCTGTGAAAAATATGGTATTTCCACTAAAATGCCTTCATATGAGAAAAAGTTATCTGAAGTTCAATTGAGTTTTTTGAAATAACCTGTAAACAACATAATGTGCTTACAGGTTATGTTTCTAAAATACTATAAATCTTTATCAACATAAATTTTAGTAGAAATAAGTAAGGATATAAGTAATATTATAAATAATACTGCTAGAATAAACATAGTTACTAACCAGTTAGGCTGGGTATTTAGATAAGCTATAAACTTAGGAATGTTACCCTTACCTAGATTTTCAGCTAAAAAGGTTGGAATAAAAAAGGCACACATAAAAAGAATCATATTAAAATACTTTGATTTTAGATAACCAAACTTAAAATAAATAGGAAAGTACAGAGAGCTTAAAAGTAGAATACTGGTGCTACATCCTAGTATATTACCAGAAGTCATTAATTCATTAAGATGCCCAAAGCCAGAAAGTTTCAATATAGTTGTAATTAGGAATGAAATAACTACTCCAATAAATATAAAAACAAGTACAGAAATATATTTTGATATAACTATATCTTTTCTGTTTATAGGCAAGCTGTTAAGTATAATATAGGACTTATTCTTATCGTCACAAGCACTGGCATAGATTATAAACATATATGCAATAACTGATGGGGTGGTAATATAAACCATAATATCTTCTAAGGTAGCCTTTTCAATTAAAGCGTTATCCCTAAATAGTTTTTTTATTTTATCAGTATTACTTGTTAAGGCCTCAAAGCCAAAAGAATTTTCCCTTATTCCAACAAATTCCTTTCTTATATCCCTATCTAAAAGTGATTTATCACCCTTTACAATACTGTAGGTTTCAAGAATATCATCCTTCGTAGATGAAAATACTACCTTTCCCTTATTCAAGAATGTAATATAGTCTGCAACCTTTTCTAAGTCAGTAGTAATGTGTGTTGAAAAAAATATACTTTTGTTTTCATCCTGTATGATGGAGTAAAGAATATCAAGCAGTTCACTTCTAAAAACAGGATCTAATCCTGAGGTAGGTTCGTCCATTATAATAAGCTCTGCTCCATGAGAAAGGGCAATAGCAAGAGAGTATTTCATTTTCATACCCTTTGACAAATCCTTTATTTTTTTCTTTTTAGAAAGATTAAAATCAGAGATATACTTATCAAAAGTTTTGTTATCCCAATATTTATAAAAGGGAGCTATTATATCCTTCATTTCTACTAAACTCAATTCTTCATAAAAGTAATTCTCATCATAAACAAAGCCTATTCTTTGCTTTATATCTTTTTCTTTATTAATGTTATCAAGTCCAAAAATTTTTATTTCACCAGCATTTCTCTTGATTAGATTCATAATAAGTTTAATAGTAGTGCTTTTTCCAGAGCCATTTGGACCTATAAAACCCATAATATATCCTTTTTTTAATTGAAAGCTTACATTATATTAAATTAAATAAAAGAAGATTTTCAATAGGATAATTACAAATATATAATACATAATAATAAAAAACTTTCTTGAATACTTAATTATCTTTAATTAAGTATTCAAGAAAGTTTTTTATTTAGGATTAACACCAAAATGTATCCTTAGTAGCTTAAGCTATTAATATGTGGTTATTGTACTTAAGTAAAATTCTATAACAGTACAATCTTTACAGAACGTTCTTATCTTAGGTTTATGCATTAAGAACCTCTTCTTGATGTCTTTTTAGTTAAGCTACTACTATAATGTTTAAACCTTTGAAACAAAGCTGATTATTTATTACAAGAAAACATAGCGAAGCAACAGATCAATTCAACAATATTAATAAAAGTTCTCTAATCTTTATCGTTATCTAGTACTACACAGTTTTTTATAGTTTCATCACATAAATTATATTTTAATTTATAATCAAAAAAATTGTTTTTATGAGCCCAATCACACATCATCTCAAGCATAGGAAGAACTTCTCTACCATTAGATATAATTGAATACTCAACTCTTGGTGGAACTTCAGGGTATACTCTTCTTTCTATCAGCTCATCGTCCTCAAGCTCTCTTAACTGTTTTGTTAATACTCTGTGGGTTATATCTGGTATTAAATGCTGAAGTTGACTGAATCTTAAAGTATTAAATTCTCCAAGAAACCATAAGATTAGAGGTTTCCACTTGCCTCCTATAATACTAAAAGCTACTTCAAGTTCACATATGGCTTCTCTTGTTTTTTTGTTTTCCTCGCCCATAAATACCCTCCTAATTTACATAGTTTATTAGTATCATACAGAATACTATCTATCAGTAAAGTGCATTCTTGTATATTATAATACATATGACTATACTATAGGTAGTAATTATTGTAAAAATATTAATTAGATTATAGGAGGTATTTTTTATGAATTTCAATTATTATATGCCAACAAAAATTTTATTTGGACCTGGTAAGCTGAATGAACTTTCTAAAGAGACTCTTCCAGGTAAAAAAGCCTTAATAGTTATTTCCTCAGGTAATTCTGTGAAAAAAAATGGCTCTTTAAATCGTCTAGAAAATATATTAGCTAACAAAGGAATTGAATATATAGTATTTAATAAAATACTACCTAATCCTATTAAAACTCACGTCATGGAAGGAGCAGCTCTTGCAAAGGAAGAAAATTGTGATTTTGTAATAGGACTTGGTGGTGGCAGCAGTATTGACTCAGCAAAAAGTATTGCTGTTATGGCAAAAAATCCTGGAGACTACTGGGATTATATATTTGGTGGATCTGGAAAAGGAATGCCTGTAGAAAATGGCGCGCTTCCTATTGTTGCTATAACTACAACAGCTGGAACTGGTACAGAGGCTGACCCGTGGACAGTTATAACAAAAGAAGATACCAATGAAAAAATAGGCTTTGGTTGTCAATATACATTTCCGGTACTGTCAGTAGTTGATCCAGAACTTATGCTAACAGTACCTGAACACCTTACAGCTTATCAAGGTTTTGACGCACTTTTTCATTCAACAGAAGGATATATTGCAAATGTAGCAAATCCAATCAGTGATGCTTATGCTCTTAAAAGTATTGAATTAATAGCTAAATATTTACCTACATGTGTGAAGGATGGAAACAATATTGAAGCACGTACTAATGTAGCTTTAGCTAACACTCTTTCCGGGCTTGTGGAATCTACATCAAGATGTACATCTGAACACTCTATGGAACATGCACTTAGTGCTAATCATCCTAAACTTCCACATGGTGCAGGACTTATAATGTTATCAGAGTCATATTACACATTTTTTGCATCTAAAGTACCTGATAAATTTATAGCAATGGCAAGGGCTATGGGGGTTGATGTGGATTCTCTTCCAGAAGAACAACGTCCTATGTCATTTGTAAAAGCACTAGTTAAGCTCCAAGAACAATGTGGTGTACATAATCTTCAAATGTCAAACTACGGAATTGAAAAAGAAGAGATTCCTAGCCTAGCTGAAAATGCACGCCAAACTATGGGAGGACTATTTGAAGTAGATCCTTACAAGCTATCTCTTGAGGAAACAATAGAAATTATGTCTAAGGCATATAAATAAAATGAAATTCACAGGGGCTGTATCAAAATAGTTTTTTATGAAATATTTTTTAGTCCACCTGAAAAATAAAGGATTTAATACTGAAGATAAAATTAGTTTCAGTATTAAATCCTATTTTTATATGAATTCTAGGAAGTTTTACTTAGGACTTTTCGTCTAGGACAGTTTTTTACTGATTTAAACCAAGAGCATACCTTACAATTTTTTATTATTAAGGTATATGTGGAATCCCTTCTTGATGGAAATATGAACTCAAAGCAAAAGCAAAAAATAATAACCCCTTTTAGGGATAGTCGGAGAAAATATGCGGCTGACAAACTTTTCAGTATGTATGTTTTGTTATTTTGATAGTAGTTCCTCTATAAAGATAGTTCTATGTTCTCCTAAATCTATATCTTTAGGAATAGACAATTGTCTATTAACTTTATTATAGTAAACTCTTACAACAGGTCTTGGCCCTAAATTTTTTCGTACATTTGTTAGGCTCAGTCTTATTCAAATGTAACCTTAATATACCCTGAACCGCCGTGCAAAATAAAAACATTAATAATAATTGTTTTAAGTATTGGTGTTACCACATAAAATGAAATGTATGTTATTTATATAAAATATATTAATCTTAAAAAATCAAAATATTAATTTTAAATTTATATTTTGATTATAAAGGGGATGGGTATTACGGAAAAAGAAAAGAGTAAACGCAATAAAACTTCCATACGTATTATAATTTCTCTTTGCACTTTACTTGTTATATATTTTGGAATGGCAATGTATTTTACGGATCATTTCTATTTTGGCTCTAAAATCAACTATACTAGTGTTTCAGGCAAGACTGTAGAGGAAGCAAAAGAACAAATGGCATCTGAACTACAGGCATATACGTTGAATCTAAAAGAGCGAGGTGGAAAAAGTGAACAAATTAGAGGGCTTGATATTGTTTTAAAGTACAATTCAGGCGGACAATACAAGAGTTTTAAAGATAGGCAGAATCCTTTTAAGTGGATTTTAGCGCCTTTTAGTTCAGAGAACTCCACAATGACAGATGGAGTTTCATATAATACTAAACTATTGAAAGAAAGAGTAGATAAGCTTTCTTGTTTTGATAGTGGCAATATAATTGAACCTAAAAATCCTAGCTTCAAATATACAGATAAAGGCTATGTGATTGTAGATGAAGTAAAAGGAAACAAGGTCAATAAAGATATTTTATATGATCATGTGGTAAAGGCAATACTTAAGGGAGAAACTACAATAGATTTGGAATCAATGAATTGTTATGTTTCTCCAAAATATACTTCAAATTCCCCAAAAGTTATCGAAACTAAAAACATTCTTAACAAATATGTGTCTTCAAAAATTACCTATACTTTTGGAAATCGTAAAGAAAATATAGATGGTTCTGTAATAAATAAATGGCTTAAAGTTAATAAAGATCTTGAAGTTACAGTTGATGAGGAAAAAGCAAAAAATTATTTAGATGTAGTTTTTAGTGTTTATAATACAGTTGGTAAGACAAGGAGCTTTGTCACATCTTCAGGAAAAACAATAAATATTGGTGGTGGTGACTATGGTTGGTCGATTAATACTAGTAAAGAAGTACAAAGTTTAACTGCGATTATCAAAGAAGGACAAACTATAACAAAAGAACCAACATATATTCAAATTGCCGTATCTCATGATAACAATGATATTGGAAGTACTTATGTAGAAATAGATATGACAAAACAACATTTATGGTTTTATAAAAATAGTTTACTAATAGCACAAGGGGACATTGTTACAGGTAATGTGAGCGGAAATCATTCAACGCCTGAAGGGATTTACACATTAAAATTTAAGCAAGCAAACGCTATTCTAAGAGGTGAGGATTACAGTGCTCATGTTAACTTCTGGATGCCGTTTTATGGAGGAATTGGAATTCATGATGCAGGCTGGAGAAGTGAGTTTGGTGGAAATATATATAGGACAAATGGTTCCCATGGCTGCGTAAATTCACCATACTATTTAGCCGAGGCAATATTTTATAACATTGAGGAAGGTAATCCGATCATTTGTTATCGTTAGGGGAGAATGTACCAGAGCTTTAAGTGAAAGATCACCATGCAGAATCTATATATTCTAAAATTGGTGTAAGCTTATCAGTAACGGTGAAGGGTTCTTTATTTTGAATATTTCCTTAAAAGCGAAGATTATGATTTTATTTTATTCTATAATAAAAGATAGAATAAAATAAAATCATAATTTATAATAAGATTCTACAGAGCTATCAGTAAAAAAATGTTTGACAATATTACTAATTAGTAATATATTATAAATATGAATAAAGAAAAAATTACTTATGGAGAATTGAATGATTTAAACTTAAAAGCATTAATAGCATTAAGTAGATGTACTCAGAGTGTTAACAAAAGAGAGTACAAAACCATTAAAGAGGGAGGTTTAACAGTTTCGCAGTTTGCGGTACTGGAGATATTATATCATAAGGGAGATCTAAGAGTTTCTGAAATAATAGATAAAATCCTTTCTACGGGTGGTAATATGACTGTTGTTATAGACAATTTAGTTAAAGACAATCTCGTTAAGCGATGTATTGATCCTAAGGATAGACGAGTTAATTTGATAAGCATTACTGAAAAAGGAAGAGAACTTATAAGTGAAATTTTTCCTAAACATTTAGACAATGTAAATGAAATCTTTAACGTCTTAACAGTAGAAGAAAAGAAAAATTTAATAAGTTTGTTAAAGAAATTATCAGGTGTATAAAAATATTACACCTTAACTTTTAATTATTTATTACTAATTAGTAATAAACTAATTAGTGATATTGCTAATCATTTTTATATATAAATTTGGAAAAGGAGTATTAAAATGAATTATTTAAATAACTTAGAAAACAATGTTAAAGAAATATGTAATGAATGCTATCACAAGGGATCAGAAAAATGTAATTATAGAAAGTGTAATATTGCATTTGCTAATTATGTTGTTAAAAATATCAAAGATAATTCTACATATTCTATAGCCGATGGAGAAAGTTTAATTCCAAAGGATTATTTTAAATATTATGATGAAAAAATAATTGCTGGTGGAATAGCTAATATATGTAGGTTATGTAAGGAGTGCAATGAAAATCATAGTGAAAATTGTGTTATATCCTTGATAAGAAGGACTTTAGAATACACACAATTAAAAGATAAAATTACATATCCGGGGAATATAATTCTTTATTTAATGAACGTAACTGAACAAAAACCAGAGCTTGCAGAATTAATAAAACAAGAATATATGAGAATAGGATAATTTATAAAAAGTCTAAATAGCATTCAATAAAGTTGAAGTCTAATTAACATATAAACATTTAAATAAATCACAAATAATAATTATAAGTATAAAAAACAATGGAGGAAATAAAAAAATGATAAAATCAATAATTTCAAAAATAAAAAAACTTAGAGGAGAAAATAAAGTGGATAATAACAAAGTAGTATGTGGATGTTTTAAAGTTACTGTACAAGATTTAAATAATGCTATCAAAAATGGTGCTAAGTCATTTGAAGAGGTGCAAGCTGCTACTAAAGTTGGTACTGGTTGTGGTAGGTGTGTAGAAAGTAATAAATCATTAGTTAATGAATTATTATTAAGAAAAAAAATTGATGAAAATCAAGTAGTATGTGGATGTTTTAAAGTTACTGTACAAGATTTAGTGAATGCTATCAAAAATGGTGCTAAGTCATTTGAAGAGGTGCAAGCTGCTACTAAAGTTGGCACTGGTTGCGGTAAGTGTGTAGAAAGCAATAAAGCATTAGTTGCTCAATTATTAGCAAAATAATAACTCGTAAAGTAAACATAATAAAGCAATAAATGGTGAAACTAATTGTTGTTAGAGAAACTAATGTTTTTTGTGGTTATGGTTTAGAAGTTATTGAGGAATCATTGACAATTAAACCTTTAAATAAATCACATGTAATAATCTAAAAAATGAAAAATAAAAGGAGAAAATAAAATGGATAATAACAAAGTAGTATGTGGATGTATTAATGTTACTGTACAAGATTTAAAGAATGCAATTAAAAACGGTGCTAAGTCATTTGAAGAGGTGCAAGCTGTTACTAATGTTGGCACTGGTTGTGGTATGTGTATACACAATGTTAAAGTATTGGTTGATGAATTATTAGCAAAATAATACACAGCCATCTATGTAGAGATATAAAGTGAAACTTAAATCAGATGGGGTTTTGACCCCACCTGATTTTTAGTTGAACGAATCCAGGGACGTAGCCGCTCTTTACTCCCAGTTAAGCAGAGAGCCAAAATCTGTGATTTTGTGCGAATCGCTTACTCCTCTGAGGAGGAGTTTCCTATGAAAATAAGAGTTTCATTTTTTTCAATAGTAAACTATAAAGGCTTATTGAAGAGAGGAGTTAGAAACATGGGTAATAGAAATTTTAAAATTGCCGTATCAGGAGATATATGTATAAATTCACTACTATGGAGAACATACCACCAATGTACTACGGGTTTAAGCTGGCAATGTTATCCTCATGTGCATAGTAGTTTAAAAACCGGGGAAGCATTACTCTTATCAAAACTTGTAGCATTATCAACAGGAGCTTCTATAATTTCGCCACAAATACAAGATGTTGAAGTTTGCTTACGGAAAGAAGTTCTTCTTTCAACGGCAGAGTTAGAACTTTTCCCTGTAACCGCTGATGAGAAAGATAGTAATAAAGTTTACCGTGTAAATAAGTTTCTTGGATTTACAGGACCAGCTTCAGGTATTCCCAAGTTATTTCCTATTATAAACGATGATGAAAATGCTGATATGGTTATATTAGATGATGAAAATAATGGTTTTAACTCTAATGAAGAATTTTGGCCATTAGCCTTAAAGTCACATAAAAAATCATCAATAGTTATATATAAAACGAATAATCCTACTTGCTCTCATAATCTTTGGAAGCACTTAGAAGAATTTCATATTGAAAATACCATAGTAGTTATAAATGGGGATGATTTACGTTCAAAAGGGGTCAATATAAGCAAAGGTCTTTCTTGGGAAAGAACGGCACTGGACTTTGTTTGGCAAATGAATAATAACCCAAACCTTACCTTTCTTGCAAACTGTCGTCATCTGGTTGTACCTTTTGGGCTTGAAGGTGCTATATATTATAGAAATGACGGCGTAGCTGAATCTCACTTATACTTCCTGACTTATGAGTTTGAAGGAGGCTTTATCAAAGAAACTCAAGGTAAAATGTATGGACTCACATCTTGTTTTGTTGCTGGTCTTGCACGCTCTATTGTTTTAGGAATCAATAATAATGAGGAACTTAGTAAATCAATAGATGAAGGTATACGTGAGGGGATGGTTGCTGCACAAAAATATTTTATTAATGGCTTCGGCGAAAATGTGGAGGAAAGCACTTTTCCTAATCCTGCAATATTTACTGAAGGAGAAAATGATTTTATATACAAAGAGCATATTCAGGATGTATTGATACGTAATTCAAACAATCCAAACTGTCAAGCATGCTGGTATATTATTAAAGACAAAAGTTCTACTAATTTAGCAGAAATAGCTTATGATATTGTTAAAAATGGAGAAAAAAGTGCGCTTAAATTCATACCCATAGCGCGATTTAGAAACTTAAAAACTGTTGATAGAACAGAAATTGAAAGCTATAGAAGTATTAAGAATCTTATGTCAGAGTATGTTTCTGCAAAAAATACAGTTCGCCCACTTTCTATCGCTGTATTCGGAACCCCTGGATCCGGAAAATCCTTTGGTGTAGCAGAAGTAGCTTCTAGTATTGCTCCAAAGCTAATTGAAAAATTAAATTTTAATTTATCTCAATTTCAAACACTATCAGATTTAATTACTGCTTTTCATAAAGTAAGAGACCTTTCACTGGAAGGAAAAGTTCCATTAGTATTTTTTGATGAGTTTGATTCCGCTTTTGATGGAAAACTGGGATGGCTAAAATATTTCTTAGCGCCTATGCAGGATGGAGTATTTAGAGAAGGAGATTATGTTCATCCCATTGGAAAAGCTATTTTTGTATTTGCCGGTGGCACAAGTAGTACTTTTAAAGAATTTTGCGGAGAAGATATAGAAGAAGAAAAGGAACATAAACAATTTTTAAGAGAATTTCAAAGTGCTAAAGGTCCAGACTTTGTAAGTCGTCTAAGAGGTTATGTAAATATTTTAGGGCCAAATCAAACAGATGAACAAAGGGATCAATTATTTATTATTCGTAGAGCAATGCTATTACGTTCACTGCTAGAACGTAAAGTACCTCATCTTATAAATGATAGAGGAGAAGCTCAAATAGATAATGGTGTATTGCGAGCATTGCTCAAAGTTGCAAGATATAAACATGAATCAAGATCTATGGAAGCTATATTAGAGATGAGTATGCTAACTAACGCAAAAAAGTGGGAACAATCTCATCTGCCTTCTAAAGAACAGTTAAAACTACATGTAGATGAAGAACAGTTTTCGCGTCACTTAATGCATGATGCATTCTTTAGTGAAAAAATTGAAAGAATGGCCATGGCTCTTCATTATAATCATATAATACTTAATGCAGATAGTCATAAATCAAATCTGAGTTGCATGAAATCATGGGAATACCTAAGTGATGAACTCAAAAATTCTAACTGTGATCAGGTAAGGAATATTCCTAACGCTTTACATAGAATTAATTATGATGTTATCTCTGTTAAGGAAAAACCGGAAGTCATAAAATTTACAGAAGGAGAATTAAATATTTTAGCTGAATACGAACATAAACGCTGGTTACTCCAAAAAAAGGAAGCAGGATGGAAATATGGTGATATAGTAGATGAAGAGAAAAAAACTCATCCTTCACTAGTACCTTGGGACAACTTATCCAGTAATAACAAAAATAAGATATTTGAAGATATTAAATCCTGGCCAGAGATACTTGCAGATTCAAACTTTAAAATAGAGCGACTAAAATTTCTGTGCTATTGTGAGACTCAGCTTTAGTTAATTGTATACCTGCTGGTTAGGTTAGAGTCAAAGCTTGAAGTGCTAACAGTCAGTATTAGTAACCTGGCTAACTCAATAAAAAGTTCTTAAAAAAGCGCATGTAGGGGATAGTCCTTGCATGCGTTTTTATATGCACCTTACATTTATTATAAAAAGATAGTATAAAAATTATATGTCAGATATAGCGATTTTTTTGTTTCTTTTTAAAAATGATAGCTTTGTCTGTGCATAATATGTTGATAACTCGTCAAAATAAGAATGTTGTGTATTAACACAGCTATTTATTTAATTTTACTGGATTTGTTGTAGAACAAGGAACGTTAACTAAACATTTGCCACAAACATCTGATAATTCAATATCTGAATGAAATTTATCATTATACAAGCACATTTCATAACACTTATGTCTGTCAAAAAAATCAACTTTTAAAGCATTATTTACACATCTATCTACACATTTTTTGCATACATTCATATGTTTATATAAACAATTTTCTCCATCTTTTCTTTTAGTAGGCTCTATATTTAGCTCAGTTACAAAACTGCCAATTCTTCCGCAGCATCCTTTATCAGTAATTAGCATATTATTTAAGCCAAATTTACCTAACCCAGCAATAAAAGCAACGTGTCTATGAGACCAGTCACTGATTAATTTTTTATTATCAAAATTGTGTGTTGCTGGTATAATACCTGATTTACACCCTAATTTTTGTAATTCAATTTTAATAAAAGTATTTAAATCTGCTATTAGCTGATTGGTTTCTATATATGCTGTTGCCCAAATTTTAGAGCTTTCTTTTCCTTCTATATTACTTTTAACTATAATTTCATCAAAAGGTATAAAATAGGCTACTACCGTTTTAGCTTCTGGTAAAAAATCTTTAGGTAGTGCATGGGAAGGACTTACAACATCTTTAAGACAATAAAACATTTCATCCATTGCATCTGCGTATGATACCAAAGGTTCTTTCCATTTAGTTTGAACATCTCTTGTTTCCGAATAGTGTTCTACAAATTCTTTTATAATCATTTCTATTTTATTATCCATTTTTACCTCCAAAAACATAATTAAATTAGGATGAAATATTTTACCAATGTTGTGGCAACTGTAGTTATGCCCATAAATGTGGCCCCGAATAATAATGCACTTACTGCTATACCAGTTTTGGACATCCAGAAAAAACACCGTATATTTATTATACATTTATTTAGCTATATGATATAATACAAAAAATAGATTGTTCCCATCAGTAATAAAGATGGCAAAATGGAATAGAGTATTAATGTATAGAAGGAAGGATTTTTATGGATTTAGAAGCATTAAAGGTTTTTCAGACCGTTACAGTATTCATTTATCGAAAAGATACGTTTGTGCCCACAGCTTTAATAAAATTCATAGATATGTTTAGTGATGAAAAAATTTTTTAAGGTCATCCATTACTATCATTACTTCAAAATAGAGGAGATAAAATTAATCATTTAATTTTATTGACAACTAAGTATCTGTGTGATACCATTAATTCGATAAATGTGGAACTATGAATTCAAATGAGGAGAAGATAAGGGATGAAACTTGATGAAAAAGCAACACAAGAGGCTGTAAAAGTTTATAAAGCCTTGGGTGAGCCAACACGATTGAAAATTATTCAACTTTTGTGCAAAACACAGGAGTTAAGTTGTACTGAGATTGAGGAACAAGCAAATATTTTCGCTAAATCTACACTTTCTCATCATATGAAGCAGTTGGCTGATTGTGGTTTAGTAGAGCTACGCAAAGAGGGAATATATCATTACTACAGGCTTAACTTAGAAATTTTAAAACGATATGCAGCATTTTTATTGGATTAAAATGACTATCAATTATTTTATCAATTTATAATTTGTAGTTCGATGAATCTAGAACTATAGAACTTAGCTGCTTTTAAATTTGATATTTCTGCATTTATTAGATTTACTGTAAGTAATTACATAATTAATAAGGGGAGGTATGATTTGTAATTCCATAAATCTAGAATTATTGAAGTATATAATCTATTTGTTTTTTACTTCAATAGTTTAATAAAAAGGCTAACTAGTAATAATCAATAAAAAAATATTGGTAAAAAGTTACATCATAAACAATATAATATTCATCAGAAATCACGATAGTTTTCTATTGAATATTATGACTAAATTATACAAGGAGGGTATTAAAAATGAAAAAATCATTAGGTGCTAATACTTTTGCAATGCCTACCCCAGTATGGGTAGTAGGTACTTATGGAGAAAATGGTGATCCTAACATAATGAGTGCTGCATGGGGTGGTATTTGTTGTACGGTTCCACCTTGTGTGGCAATATCCTTGCAGAAAAACCCAAAACCTCGTGCATCTCATTCTAATATTCTTAGAAATGAAGCTTTTACTATCAGCATACCATCAAGTACCCATATGCTTGAGGCAGATTATGCTGGTATTGCCAGTGGGAAAAATACGGATAAATTCTCTGTTACCAAGCTAACTCCAGTCAGGAGTGATGTTGTTAATGCTCCATATGTTAAAGAATTTCCCTTGGTGATTGAATGTAAATTGTTGCAGGTTATCGAAATCGGTAGTGAAACTCAGTTTATAGGGGAAATCATTATGAATTTAATTAGGATTATGATAAAAAGCTAGTAGACTATTTTGGATGTAAGGACCTAAATTCTAAAGGACTTTACATTGTTTTATCTAAAACTTAACCTAAATCTGTACTCTAAAATAACTTATTATTAATATTATTATATTAGGAAAACAAGGAGAGGATGATTAGATTAATAGTTAATACACATTTATTATTTTTGTCTATATGACGCAGAAGAGTATAATAATAAATCTAAAAATTACGTAAAAAATAAAGCAGAAATTTATGAATTACTGAAAGCTATAGGAGGGATAGTGTGAAAATAGCTGTTTTTACAGATACTTTCTTGCCGCAGATAAATGGAGTTACTAATACTTTAGGTAAGCTTGTAGAATATTATGAAGCTGCCAATATTGAATATTTAATTTTCGCACCGGATAATGATATAAAGGAAAATGAACATTATAATATAGAAAGATTTTTTAGTCTAAAATTCTTTCTTTATCCAGAATGTAGGATAGCAATTCCTAATTTTATCAGATTAAATGCCTCACTATCTAATTTCAACCCTGATATAATCCAGCTTATGACTGAGTTTAACATGGGAATATCGGGATTAACATATGGGAAAAAACATGGAATACCTACCATATCTAATTATACAACTAATTTTTCTCAATACTTAAATTATTATAATCTAGATTTTCTAGAGAATTATACATGGAATTATATGAGATGGTTTCATAATCAAAATGATTTAACTCTATGTCCTTCAGAAGAAATCAGAGAGCTTCTTAAAAATCAAGGAATATCAAATACTGATATTTTTTCAAGGGGTATAGATTCAGAAAGATTTAATCCAAAGCTCCGAAGCAATGATTTGAGGACACAACTTGGTGTTCAGGATAAATTAGTATTTCTATACGTGGGTAGGGTTTCTCCTGAGAAAGATTTGGACATTTTGATTGAGAGTTATAAAGAAGTGTTTAAGAAATACGGGAATAAGATAGCCCTTATTATAACAGGAGAAGGCCCATATTTAGAGAAGTGTAAAAATGAACTTCCAAAAGAGACTATATTTACTGGCTTTATGAAAGGAAGAGAATTAGCAGAAATATATGCCTCTAGTGATATTTTTGTTTGTCCTTCTTCAACTGAGACCTTTGGTAATGTAATACTTGAAGCTATGGCTTCTGGACTTTCGGTTATAGGTGCTGATGCTGGAGGTGTTAAAGACACTATTAAGCATAGAGTTAATGGTCTTAAGTTTAAGCCTAGGGATGTTAATGAACTGATTAATTCAATGTTAGAGTTAATTGAATATGAAGACTTAAGAAATGCATTAAAGATCAATGGGAGAAATACCGGTTTAAGCAGATCATGGAATAGAATTTTTGATGGACTCCTAGATACCTATAATGATGTTTTACTTAATAAAAAGCATAATGGGAATATTAGTGCCTGATATATTATATGAGGAGGAAGTTTATGAGTAAGATAGCTACAATAGGCAGTGGATACGTAGGGCTTGTAACTGGAACATGTCTTTCAGACTTTGGATGGCAGGTAACCTGTGTGGATAATAATCAACACATGGTAGAAAAATTAAATAGTGGAGAGGCAACTATTTATGAGCCAGGGCTTGAGGATTTGTTAAAAAGAAACATTTATTACAGAAGAGTTAATTTTACTATAGATATAAAAAAAGCTATTGAAGAAAATGATGTTATTTTTATTGCAGTTGGAACTCCACAACAGGAAGATGGAAGCGCTGATTTGACTAATGTACTTGAGGTTGCAAATGAAATCGGTAATTACATTAATGAATACAAGGTTATAGTGAATAAATCAACCGTTCCTATTGGAACTGGACAAAAAGTTAAGAAAATAATAGGGGAAGCCATTAGAAAAAGGGGATTAAACATAGAATATGATGTGGTGTCTAATCCAGAGTTTTTAAGGCAGGGATCAGCAATTCAGGATTTCACACATGCTGATAGAGTGGTTATAGGAGCAGAATCTCAGCGTGCTATAGAAATAATGAAAGAGGTTTATAGAGTTTTATATATAAATGAAACTCCCTTTCTCATAACCAATATTGAAACAGCAGAGCTTATAAAATATGCGTCTAATGCATTTCTTGCTACAAAAATTTCCTTTGTTAATGAGCTTTCAGAGCTTTGTGAAAAAGTTGGGGCAAATATTCAACAAGTTGCTAAAGGAATGGGCATGGACGGTAGAATAGGTTCTAAATTCCTGCATGCTGGACCAGGATATGGGGGAAGTTGTTTTCCTAAAGATACTAGGTCTCTTGTTAGCATTGGTAATGAATACAATTGTAATATGGGTATCATTAAAGCTACCATAGCAGCAAATGAAAAACAAAAGTTAAGAATGGTGGATAAGATAACCTCTGAAATAGGAAACTTAGATGGAAGAGTTTTTGGAATATTAGGGCTGGCATTTAAGAATAATACAGATGATATGAGGGAGGCCCCTTCAATAACTATCTTAAGTGAATTAGCTAAAACTGGGGCAAAATTTAAAGTATACGATCCAAAAGCTATGGAGAA
This sequence comes from Clostridium sp. DJ247, assembly GCF_014231265.1. Lineage (NCBI taxonomy): Bacteria > Bacillati > Bacillota > Clostridia > Eubacteriales > Clostridiaceae > Clostridium > Clostridium sp. DJ247. The sequence continues at coordinate 49,193 of NZ_JABAIW010000012.1, forward strand.
AGCTTCAGATAAACTCCAACATATTAATGAACATATATTAAAATATTGTAAGGATGAGTATGACACCTGCCATGATGTTGATGCAGTAATAATTATAACGGAGTGGAATCAATTTAGAAGCCTTGACCTTGATAGAATCAAAGCTTCTATGAGGGGAGAGTATTTTTTCGATTTAAGAAATATATATCCTAAGGAATTTGTTTTAGAAAAAGGCTTTAAATATATATCTATAGGACGGTAAAAAGAAAATAAATTTTAAAAAGCAGTCTGAGTAAGGCTGCTTTTTAAATTTTTCAAAGCAAGAGGATTGAGAAATGGTTGCTTCTTCTAATGGGAATGCAAGACGCTCGTCTAATCTTAAATATAAGTCAGCTTTTGATAAATCTATATTCTCATTTATAAGCCTAAATATAGCAGGCATTTTATCATAATTTTCAATAGTTTTTCTATGAATGAAAATATTATATAAATAATATTTATTGTCATAAATAAATCCATTTTGTCTAAAATCTATGCCACTTACTTTAGTAAGTTTATAATCGTTAATAGAATATGCAAACTGTTCATTCAAAACAATAGATTTAAAATTCCAATCGTCGTATTTATTTGTATCTAAAACAAAACTCACAACATGCTGCTATGGCTCTAAACGCCGAGCTAAAGGTCGCTACGGTGGATTATGCCAGAACCGAGCCGTGTTTGACGCTTACAAGGCCGCGAGGTACAGCCGGAAATTTTACGCGGAGCATGAGGCGGACATTGATGTACACCGGGCGGCACGGGCCACGTTTCAGCGTATTCTTTCCGGGGCGAAGCTCCCGAAAATGTATGCGCTCAAAGCCGAATGGCAGAAACTTTCGGCAGAGAAAAAAGAATGCTACAAAGAATACCGGGCTGCGAAAAAAAATACGCAAGTGTATAGACACTTGCCCTGCTTGCCGTTTAGCGGAAAGTCCATATATGTAGGGTGTGAGTGCTCAAATTTTTACCTGGCGATAGGGTTTTTAGGCCAGCATACCATTCAAACGTTTCTCCTGTTTCAAATGCAATGGAGATGACTATTATTTCGGTGTAATCCATTGCAGTAGGCGGTGGATACATACCTGAAAATCAGGCACAAGCCTGCTTTCTTGATTGTCTAACTAAAGAAGCACCAATATTTTTGCAGTTGACTTTGCCCTTAGGGTAAGGTGTATAGTAGAATTGAACAAAGTATCGATATTTAAAGCATTTAGTCCGTATAAAAATATGAAGAATGGAGGTGATCTCTTGCTATCGATTGGAGAATTCTCAAAGATATGCGAAGTATCTACAAAAACGCTTCGATATTATGATGAAATTGGATTAATTAATCCTGATGAGATTAATACTGAAACCGGTTATAGGTATTATTCCATCAGGCAACTAAAAAAGATGCTCTTTATCAACCGTTTGAAATCTTATCATTTTTCTCTGGAAGAAATCAAAGCCATTCTGGAATTGGAGGAGGATCAATCAGAAGAGAAGCTTTGTTCTGCTCTTAATCGCAAGAGAGGGGAAATACAAGAAAAGCTAAATGTTTTTGAATATGCCCTAAAACAAATGAGTAATGATATTTTAAATTTAGATAAGGGCATACCAATTATGTCATACCTTGACAATATAGGAGTACAACTTGTTGAAACCCAGCCAATGAATATTCTTTATATACGTCAGATGATTGACTATGTTGCAGGATATGGAAAGTATTTTAGCAGGCTATATGAAAAGATTGCTACTGAAAAACTCACCTTGCTTGGTAGGCCAATAACTATTTATCACAGCCCTGAATACAACCCTGCCGGTAATGATACAGAGTTTGCCATTCCGATAGAGGAGACTGTAAAGGGAACGAGAGATTTGCCTGGAGGCCTTTGTGCGAAGTCTGTTTTAAAGGGTTCATATTCAGAATTGACATCGGTATATACTAAGCTGAGGGAATGGGTAGAAAATGAAGGATATGAATTGGTGAAATCACCATATGAAATATATATAACCGACCCCGATCAAGCCACCGTTCCTGAGGATATTGTTACCGAGGTATATTTTCCTGTAAAGAAAAAATAGTAGCAAGCCCTGACATTTTCCTTAACGCTCGCTTAACAAAAAACGTCTTTTAGGAGGTATCTATAATGCAAAGAAACTACTGGCCAACTACAGAATGGCAAGCCGTAGACCCGGCAACCTTGAGAATGGACTCTGAAAAGCTTTCAGAGCTTGAACCTATGATAAAATCCGAGTACAGTAATATAAACGGTATTGTTGTTGTGAGAAATGGATATATTGCTTATGAAAGATATTATAATGGCTATGGCCCGGATGATACGCACCATGTAGCATCTGTAACGAAAAGTATAATATCTGCCCTCATTGGTATTGCCATAGATGCAAGATATATTAAAAATGTAGACCAGAAGGTGCTGGATTTTTTCCCCGAATATGTTCCCGATGCTGCTGATAGGCAGAAACGAGAAATCACCATACGCCATCTTCTCACTATGACGGCTCCCTATCCATTTCAGGACTGGCACGAACCGCTGGACAAGATGTGTATACAACCTGACTGGGTAAAGTATACTCTGGATATGCTGGGTCAAAAAGGAAGTATTGGAACTTTTAAGTATTCCACCGCAGGGGCGCACCTGCTTTCAACCATCATCACTCGTAGCACAGGAAAAAGTGCCCGTGAGTTTGCCAACGAACGCTTATTTAAACCCATCGGCATGAAAGAAATCCCGGATTATGAAATGAAATCATTTGGGTTTGAGGATTTATTCGGGAAAAATCTGAAAGGATGGGTTAAAGACCCAAACAGTAACTCCACAGGAGGATGGGGACTTACGCTAATTCCCCGTGATATGGCACGTTTTGGTTTTCTATATCTGAACCGTGGCATTTGGGACAATAATCAGATTATTTCCAAGACATGGATTGACGAATCAACAGCGATGAACCCCAATAAATACGGTTATCTATGGTGGTTACACGAAGATGAGGTCGTTTTTGCATACTTAGCACTAGGCGATGGCGGTAATGTCATTTGTTGCATTCCAGAAAAAGACCTAGTCGTAGCAATTGCATCAGAATTCATAATTAATCCTCGTGATAGGTGGACACTGATTAAGGAACGTATTATCCCAGCTGTAATAGACTAAACTTATTACCACCAAGTCTGGCAAAGATGAGAGTAGAAAAATTGGAATTGCTAGAAAGCTTAGCTTATGGGTGATGGGAAATAGATTGGGACAATACAATTTTTCCGAAATAATTAAATAGTTATTGTTTTAGAATAGATTTAATGTTATTTGCCTGAAAGGGTGATAACAAATTTAGAGAATAAGACTGCCCAGGAAAAATAAGAAAACCGTTGTAGCGGTAGTGCTTCGGCATTGTCAATATTTGTCTCACGGCGGTTTTGAAAAAGCCGCCGTTTTCTATTACTATGGGAGGCTTAATTAAGTGGGTCTTTTTTCGAGCACGGCGGCAATTTAATTAACTATACTTATTTATATATATTTGAATAACTTATTTTTAACTGTTCTTTAAGTTCTTTATTTTCTTTCTCTAATTTTTTAATCTTTCTTTTTAAGCTTGCAATAATAGCATATTTATTGATTTCATCCATTTCTCTTTTAACTTGTGATGGAGTATGTACTTTTGATTGCTGTAATCTAAGTCCCTCAATTCTTTCTTTAATATTAGGATTATTAGCAAGGCGTACCTAAGATCCGCCAAAGACCCCTGGGGATCGTTAACAATTAGACAACCAAAGGATATATAAATAAAAAATCGGTATTTATTATCAATTCAGATAACTTAATACCGATTTTTTTATTGGGGTTCTATGGATAAATATGAACAACTTTTATACAGAATTATTTGTGAACTTGATGAAGTATAGAACATAAGGGTAATATATTTAATAAAGAAATTATATTATGAAAATAAATTATGGAGGATTAAATTATAGAATCATATGCTACCATGGCGGTATATATACAAAAGATATTAAAGAATCATTAGAGAGCATTATTTCAGACTAATTTTATATATGGTTTATGAAATAAAAAAGGGGGCATAAATATGATTAAACAATTAGAAGAGTTTGAAATTGAAGAAATTATGGATGTTTGGTTAAAGACTAACATTACTGCTCATAGTTTCATACCAGAACAGTATTGGATTAAAAATTATAACCTTGTTAAAGAAGAATACATTCCTATTTCTACAACTTTTGTTTACAAAGAAGATAATATAATTAAAGGATTTATAAGTATTATAGACAATTCATTTATTGGTGCATTATTTGTTTTAGAAGATTATCAGGGACAAGGCATAGGGAAAAAACTACTAAATTATTGTAAATCTATATATTCAAGGTTAGAATTAGCGGTTTATACTGAAAATATATGTTCAGTTGATTTTTATGAACATTGTGGTTTTATAGTTAAAAAAGAGCAACAAAATGAAGATTCAGGCTTTATGGAATACATAATGTCATGGATAAAAAAAGAATAATCTTCAGCTATATTATTCATATATAAGAGATTTGACAAAAGGTCTCTACTGTACTAATAATGGGCGTCTAGCCATCGATCCTGTGGTTCTATTTAAAATGTTATTTATAGGCTACCTATTCGGTATAAGATCAGAGCGCCAGCTCGTAAAAGAAATCTAGGTAAATATAGATTATTGATGGTTTCTAGGATTTTATCTAACAGATAAAATTCCATGTCATTCAACTATAAGTCAGAATAGAATAACTAGATTTAAAGATACAAATATATATCAAGAAATTTTCGATAACATTGTATTTCAAGCTATTAACAAAAAGTTAGTTGATGGTAAAATACTTTTTATACAGATTCTACACATCTAAAAGCTAACGCTAATAAACATAAATATATCAAAGAAGAAGTCATCCAATCTACTAAAGCCTACTTTGAAGAATTAGAAAAAAATATATATGGGAAAACAATAAACTTTATGATATGAAAGTTTTTTTATCTTTGATTTTAAAGATAAATTTTTATTTTAATTTAAAAAAATAAAAATAAATTACCAAATTTAACGTTCGTTTCTTTAAAAAAATTAGTATGTCTTTAAAGGCATACTAATTAATTCTATTAATATCATTATTTCTTATTTTCAAATAATCTAAATGAACATGGTCATCAGTCCATAGTCTTACTTCATCTGATGTTAATTTTGGGAAAATTATATTGCTCAATGTATGTTCTCCATCATTAACAAATATTTCAACTGTACTTGCATCTACTAATATAGTTAGTTTAATTTTACCATTTACCGGATTAACTGTAACTCTTTGTGGTCTAGTAAATTCTTCTACATCAACAATTATTCCTGAATTACTTCTGTCAAAAGCTAATTCATTTAGGCTCTTATCATAAGTTATATCTGTATGCTCATCTAATCCACTTCTAACAGAGAATCCAAATTTACCACTTGTTAAATCTGATACATCTATTTCAGTTTCAATACTATACGATAAACCTTTATAATCCTTAAGAACATTTCCTTGATTAGTATATACTGTTTCATTTTCTATATTAACTACCTCAGTAAAGTTATCAAGTAAATTCCAAACTGGCACTTCTTGTAGTTTTAAACCGTCGCTAGTTGTCTTTAGTCTTAACTGTCTAACAACACTTGCATTACCTTCATAATTTTCCCATGGAAGTTCTCTTGCATAATTCCAGTTATTCATCCATGATATAAAATATCTATAGTTACCATTAGTATAAGGTACATCCCAAGTTACTCCGGTATAAGAATCTGCTCCTTCTTCTAACCAACTTACATCTGAACCTGTGTCTGGAGTAAATGTCTGACCATCAAAGTCACCTATAAAATAACATGTCCCTGTTGTCAAACCATAGTTAAAACCATTTCCTCCCATTGATAATACCCATTTTTTATTATTACTGTCTCCATCTACATTAAGTTGAAATAAATCTGGACACTCTACAATACCTACATCTTGTCTTACAAATGATGAAGCATACTGCCAATCTTTTAAGTTAGATGATGTATAAAATCCAACCTTATCGTATTCAGCAACTAACATAACCCATTTATTTGCTTCTTCATCCCAAATAACTTTTGGGTCTCTGAAGTCTGAACTTCCTGTTGGATTATGCTGTACAATATCATAATATTGAAATGAATTTCCATTATCTGTACTGTACCACAGATGGGTAGACTGATTCTCATATGGCATTGTTACTAGGGCAATTACAGCGTTTGCACCGAATCCTGCAGTATTATCTTTATCTACTACTGCACTACCTGTCCAAGGGTCTCCATACGGAGTTTGATACTTTTCTATAGCTATTGGTTTTCTATTCCAATGTACTAAATCTGTTGAGTCTGCATGTACCCACTCTGTTCCATTACCTCCCCAGGAATAATCTATATTATTTAAATAATAAAACTGATGTGTGCCATTTATGTAGAGTGGTCGCTGCACATCACCCATCCACCCTAATTCTGGTGTAACATGATATAAAGGTCTATACGGGTCTTCAGCTGTAGCTGCATATACTCCTTTTAATTCTGTTAACAATAATAAAAAAATAAATCCTATTGGTAATAATAAATAAGCAATATATAAGTTTATTAATTTTTTATTTTTTTTTATTTTTCTTTTCATTGTCAACTTCCTTTCTATATTTTTTTATTTTAAAGTCCACAAATTATCTAAATTTCAACTCCTTTTTCTTTTTTGGATTTTATGAATATTTAATTATACTTTAATTTTCGTTTATATATAATTTTTTTGTAGTATAAATTAATAAATTTTAAAAAAAAGATAAAAATTTGATTTTTTTACTATATATAGAAACAATATTGGAAATAAATAAAATTAAAAAAATAATTATAAATTTTTTAATATTTATAGTAAAAATATTATTAGATACTATATTGAACGACTTGCCGACCTTTTACATAAAAAAATTAAGACTTTTGAAACAAATCTTTATGCTTTAAAACCAAATTATAGCGAACTACTGGCTTACGATAAGCTTACAGCAGAATTTAAAGAAACTATAACACTACCAGTTTCGGCAAAGGCTATTAATTATGATGGAACTAATTTTTGGTTACTTATTAGTGACGGTTCATTTAAAAAGTTAGATAAAAGTTTTAATATAATATCTAGCTATTCCAAAAGTTCAGCAATTCCAGATGATTTAGTAAAATCAGTAGAATATTATGATATTGCAGTAACCGCTAGTAATATTTATATAACATACAATGGAAGTACCAACAGTTCCTCTACTAGCAGTTCATATTACAAAAGTTGTGTAGCTTCCTATAATAAAGACGGTACTTTTGATAAAAAAGCTGATGTTTATTCAGGTTCATCAAGCAAAGTATTTATAACAAAAATACCAAACAGTAAGCTATGGGTAATAGTCAATGATTCAATAAGCATTCAATTAAATATCGATTTAAGCATTTATGGTAGTACTGATCTAGGTTCAGATAGTTATTATAGTATGTGCTGGGATTTTGATACTGAAACTTTATTTGCCTTTGATGATTACAGTTATGGGAAAATAAATGAATACTATATTGTTCCAGCATCAGCTCATACAATGCTTCCAGAGGCAGTTACTAAAACACCAATTAATACAATGAAAATACAATATGATTTTACTTGTGATTATGTAAATCCATTAGATATGCCTAGTCACTAAAATATTATTAGACTGTAAAAAATATCTACATATTATTATGATAAAAATAAATACATATATAAACTTAAGCTTATCTAAGTGTGGGTAGGCTTTTTTATTTAGTAGGAATTTAAAACTTTTTTGCACGAAAAAACATGCCGTTAGGCATTGGAAACAAAGGATTTATAGGTTAGTGTAAAATATTACAAGGGATAAAATGTAGAGGCATTTGTGATAAAATTTATATAAAAACTATACTGGAATGATAAGAAAATGGTAGGAGTTATAAAGAATATATTTGAAGATAACTGGAATGGGTTTGAACTATTAAATAGAGGTAATATCAGAAGTGTTGTTTATAGAGAAATAAAGAAGATGCTTAATTGTGTTTCTCTAGATATAGGATATATTGAGTTTAAATGCCAAGCATGTAATGCGACAATGTTACCATAAAAAGTATTGAATTAAAATTGAATTATTATATAAATATGATACAATTAAATTGATATTGATTATTGAATAATATTAATAATGTATATTTAAAACAAAACTCAGGAGGTTACGCGATGAAAACTGATTTATTAGAAAAAGGAGCAATATTACAAAGAGATAAAGAAACATATGCAATTGCACCACATTTAACTGCTGGAATTGTAACTCCGGATATTTTAAGAACTATTGCAAATGTAGCTGAAAAATATAATGCAGCAGCTATTAAAGTTACGGGAGCTCAAAGAATTGCAATAGTTGGATTACAAGAAGAAGATTTAGATAATGTTTGGGAAGATTTAGATATGGATCCAGGTGCAGCAATAGGTTTATGTGTAAGAAGTGTGAAAGTATGTCCAGGAACTACTTTTTGTAAAAGAGGTCTTCAAGATTCAGTAGCAGTTGGATCAAAATTAGATAGTTTATATCATGGGAAAAAATTACCTAATAAATTAAAAATAGGTGTAAGTGGTTGTCCTCATAGTTGTGCAGATAGTGCATTTAAGGATATAGGATTAATAGGAAGTGGAAAAGGTTGGATGTTTTATGTTGGCGGAAAAGGTGGGGCCAAGCCAAGAATAGCAGATAGAATAGCACTTTGTGTATCAGAAGAAAATATATATGATTTAATAGAAAAAGTTATTCAAATATATGCTGAAAATGCAACTAATAGAGAAAGATTAGGAGATTACATAGATAGAGTAGGATTAGATGAGTTCAAAGAACAAATAGATCTTAACAGTTATTTATAAAACATGAACCACCTAAAGGAAGAGGAGCAACTTTGCATATAAGATATTGTTTGTCTTATTAAATAGAATTGAAAATATTAGTTTTTAATAGTGCTGTAACAGGCACTTTTTTTATATTTAAAAAAGTTCTGGAGGTTGAAAGTAATGGCTGATATAGAGCTTACAGGTGTTGATGAAATATTAAACATAAAATAAGAGAATTTACACATGCTATTAAAAACGATTTTTTTACTTAAATAACAACTAGGAGGGTATTAGAAATGGGCAATAAAATAGTTGAAGGATTATCTGCAATGACTACGTCATCTCAGGAAGTTACCCCAGATATATTAGTTATGAATTTTACGGTTGTAACCGCCTGTTTAGTTGGGGATACTAATAACAAGACAGATGAATGGGTGCTTGTAGATACAAGTGTTGAAAATTCGGCAGATTTCATTATTCCGTGAAAAAGACCATGTGCTTATTGTTGGAGACGCTTTTTCTACGACAAAACAAGAATCTTTATTATCTGTAATTACACACCGTGAGCAGATAAGCGGCCCACCAAAATATCTAACTACAGACTAGAAGGCAGCAGAAAATTCAATAAGACAACTTAGGGACTTAAAACCTTCATTAGCAATCCCAAGTCATGGAGAACCTATGAAAGGTGAAGAACTTATGCAACATTTAGAAATGCTAGTTAACCATTTTGATAAAATTGCCAAACCCGAACAAGGCCGTTTTGTTGCTAAACAATAATTAGTTAAATAAAGAGTGAAAAGTCTAAAGAAACATTAGCAACAAAAAGTGAAGTTCCTATACTAATTGAGGAATATTTTAAAACTATTGGTAGAAAACATGCTTATAATTGCTTTCCATAGTAATGGAGTACTGCATGGATTTGTATAGGTTAAAGACGCATTTTTCATATTAGATGACTGAAGTCCATACCTGATGGTATAGGCTTTTTTTACATGTTTAAATGAAAATCACGAAAAATTTTTAACAATAGAATTGAAAATTAAAACCTTGAAACTAACATCCATGCCGAAAGGCGTAAAACATAGAAAAATACAAGGATAAGGAATAGTAGAATTAAGGATTAACTTAATATCTATTATTCCTTTTTTCTTTTCCATTTATTTCTCTTATTAAACCTAAAAACGTCAAACTTTAATGGTTTTCCGATTAAACATTGACGATGGAAGGGGAAAGCATACTGTGTTTTTATTGAAAAATTTCGGCAAGGTTTAAGTAAAGGAATGAAGAAATGCAGGATAGCAAAAGAGACAATAGCAGAGTAGCTTGAACAAAGTGAAAAGCTAGTGCCTTTAGGTACTAGCCAGAGAAAAAAGGCTTATAGCCTTAGAACAAGCCATCCGTTTTTATGGGTGGTTATGGCAAAAAAAAATTCAAGTTAAGGTTGAAATGTATACCGTTTAGGTATACAATAAAAATATACGGTTTATATATACATTTAAGGAAGATATTTGAAAGTATGCTTGATGAAGTAAAACATATTGATTAGATGGCTTCCAAAGGTAAAAAAGAATTGGAGGAGTCACCTGAGTTTAAGGAGTTTTGCTTGCGGCAACTCATCACAGAACGACATTCATAAAACCGTATTAATTAAAAGGGAGGTATATTTATGTTTTTTAAGACTACGGAACAACATGAAAATCTGAGGACAAAAATCAGAGAGTTTGCTGAAGAGGAAGTTAAACCTATTGCATTTATGTTGGATCAGGAAAATAAATTCCCTTCGGAAGCAATTCATAAATTAGCTGATATTGGGATGATGGGGATCCCATATCCAAAAGAGTACGGTGGAGCAGGTCTGGACATAATCAGCTATGCAATCGCCGTTGAGGAATTATCAAGAGTGGACGGTGGTACAGGCGTAATTCTTTCCGCTCATACATCTTTGGGTTCATATCCAATTGCTGCCTATGGAACAGCTGAGCAGAAACAAAAATACTTGGTTCCACTGGCAAAGGGAGAGAAACTTGGCGCATTCGGTCTCACCGAGGAAAATGCCGGTAGTGACGCCGGTGGTACGGAGACCACTGCTGTCTTAGAAGGCGATTATTACATTTTAAATGGTGAAAAGATCTTCATTACCAACGCAGGTAAGGCTGATATTTACATTGTTTTTGCAGTTACTACACCGAATATAGGTACTCGTGGCATCAGTGCGTTTATTGTGGAGAAGGGCTGGGAAGGCTTTAGCTTCGGCAAACATTACGACAAGATGGGTATTCGTTCTTCTGCCACTGCAGAGCTGATTTTTAACGACGTGAAAGTCCCTAAGGAAAATCTATTGGGTAAGGAGGGGGATGGTTTCAAGATTGCTATGTCCACCTTAGACGGTGGTCGTATTGGTATTGCAGCTCAGGCTCTTGGCATCGCACAAGGCGCTTATGAGCATGCGCTGGAGTATTCAAAAGAAAGAGTTCAATTTGGCAAACCTATCTGCCAGCAACAGATCATCGCTTTTAAGTTGGCCGATATGGCGACAAAGCTTAGAGCAGCTAGATTGCTTATTTACAGTGCGGCAGAGCTGAAAGAAAATCATGAGCATTACAGTATGGAATCTGCTATGGCGAAACAATACGCTTCCGACGTTTGCCTTGAGATTGTCAACGATGCTCTTCAAATATTTGGCGGAAGTGGCTATCTGAAAGGTATGGAAGTTGAGCGTGCTTACAGAGATGCTAAGATTTGTACAATATATGAAGGAACTAATGAGATTCAGCGTATCGTTATCGCTTCTAACATCATCGGTAAGATGCCGAAGACCGAGGGCACAGGTAAAGTTTCTAAAAATGAACCAGTCACAGGTTATCGTAAGAAAGTGATTTTCAAGAAAGGAACTCCTGAAGAAAGAGTTGATGCTCTTGTGGAAGCTCTTAAGGAAGATGGCTATGATTTCACAGTTGGAATTCCTATGGATACTCCTATCAGTAAGGCTGAAAGGGTAGTCAGCGTAGGTCTAGGCATAGGGGAAAAAGAAAATATGAAGCTTATAGAAGATTTGGCAGTACAAGCCGGTGCAGCTATAGGTTCTTCCCGTCCGGTAGCAGAAACGCTTAAATATGTACCACTTAATCGTTATGTTGGTATGTCTGGTCAAAAATTTAACGGTAATCTTTACATTGCCTGTGGTATATCAGGTGCAGGTCAGCATTTGAAAGGTATAAAGGATGCTACTACAATTGTTGCTATAAATATCGATCCTAATGCGAAAATTTTTAAGAACTCAGACTACGGTATCGTTGGCGATTTAATGGAAATATTGCCATTGCTCACTGCCGCTTTAGACAACGGAGAACCAAAGAAGGAGGCTCTACCAATGAAGAAGATGAAGAGAGCCGTTCCGAAGAAAGTTGTTCCAACTTGGAAACATTATGTATGTAACGGATGCGGTTACGAATACGATCCTGGCGTGGGTGATCCCGAAGGAGAAGTAATTCCGGGCACACTCTTTGAAAATCTACCTGAAGAGTGGAATTGCCCTGCTTGTGGTGAAGAAAAAGATATGTTTATAGAAGTCTGATTCCTATAATAAGTAAACAGAATAATGTGTTTTTAGTGTAAAGGAGGATTAAATATATGTATTGTGTTAGAAAAATAACTGAGGATCTTTATTGGGTTGGTGGCAACGATCGTCGCCTTGCTCTCTTTGAAAACATTCATCCCATTCAACAAGGTGTCTCCTATAACTCTTATCTACTTTTAGATGAGAAGACAGTACTCTTTGATACGGTGGACTGGTCAATTTGCCGTCAGTTCCTTGAGAATATTCAAGCGGTTCTGGGCGACAGACCTTTAGATTACATGGTAATCAACCATATGGAGCCGGATCATGCAGCGTGCATTGAAGAGATTATTCTTCGTTATCCGGATGTAAAGATTGTATGCACCGAAAAAGCTTCCATGTTCATGCAGCAGTTCGGTTTCCATATCGATGGCAAAGTAATAGAAGTCAAAGAAGGCGATACTATGTCCTTTGGAAAACATGACGTTATATTTGTGTCTGCTCCAATGGTACATTGGCCAGAAGCTATGGTGACATATGATACTACCAACGGTGTACTATTTTCCGCTGACGCCTTCGGCTCTTTCGGCGCCTTGGACGGTAAGCTATTTAATGACGAAGTGAACTTTGACCGCGATTGGATTGACGAAGCCAGAAGATATTATACAAACATTGTAGGCAAGTATGGTCCTCATGTTCAGGCTCTTTTGAAGAAGGCGAGCAATATCGATATCAAGATTATCTGCCCGCTACATGGACTGGTATGGCGTAATGATTTCGGGTACTTGTTAGATAAGTACGACAAGTGGAGCCGCTATGAGCCTGAGGAAAAGGGCGTAATGATTGTTTACGGAACAATGTACGGCAATACGGAGGCTGCTGCCAACGATTTGGCAACAAGGTTAGTAAAAAAGGGAATGACGAATGTAGTTATGTATGACGTTTCAAAAACTCATGTCTCCTATTTAATTTCTGAGACATTCAAATATAGTCATGTGGTTCTTGCTTGCGTAACCTACAACTTGAAGATTTATCCACCGATGCTAGGTTATATAATAGACATGAAGGCATTAAATCTTCAAAAACGTACTTTCGCTCTTATAGAAAATGGCTCATGGGCTCCTCAATCTGACAAATTGATGCGTGAACTTTTGAATGAGATGAAAGAAATGACTATTTTAGACAATGAGATGTCATTGAACTCCAGCATGAAAGAAGATAATGTAGATTCAATGGATGACCTTGCTGACAGCATTATCGAGTCAATGAAGTAATTTTAGAAAAAACGTAAATTTAGGATCGACTCATGAACAAAATTCGTGAGTCGGTCCTTTTTGGTGTACATGATAATATTACTCTTAAGCTCTGAAATCAGTTTGGACAATTGCCTATACATTTAAAATATTTAAGGAGTTTGTAATTGAGAGAAATATTCCAGAATGTAAGAAGTTTATTCAGGACTATGTTGATAAAGTTACCATTTATAAAGACCATATTGAAGTTATCTTCGATGTGGCTTTTGATTTTTTGAAAAATATCTAATTCTATAGATAAGTCAAACTTTCACCTTGGTTATCTATATGTGATAATATATACTTAGAAATATATTTATTAAGAGGAGATGTGAGATGAAACGCACAAGACCATATGGAATTTTTCTTGTAGAAGATGATGAGATGTTAAGAGAAGAAATTATAGAACTTCTTATAAAATGGGGATTTGAGGTAAGGGGTGCTGAAGAATTTGATGATATATTAAATAAGTTTACTCAACTTCAATCTCATGTTGTTTTAATGGATGTGAATATACCAAGTTTTGATGGATTTTATTGGTGTAAAAGAATAAGGGAAATCTCAAGTGTACCTATTATATACATATCATCAAGAGATAGCAACATGGATATTATAATGGGGATGAATAATGGGGGAGATGACTATATTATCAAGCCTTTTGATAATATGGTTTTAGTTGCCAAGCTTCAGGCTATTATTCGTAGAACTTATGAATATGCTCAGAAGCATAATATTATTGAGTGTAATGGTGTTATTTTAAATTTAGATGATACATTTATAACTTATAAGGATAGAAATACTGAACTGACTAAAAATGAGTTCAAAATTCTAAAGCTCCTTATAGAAAATCGAGGGAAAGTTGTTTCAAGACAAGCTCTTATGAGGAGTCTATGGGATGAGGAAGTATATGTAAATGAGAATACGCTAACAGTGAATGTAAATCGTGTACGAATAAAGTTAGAAGAATTAGGGCTTAAAGGCTTCATAGCAACAAAAAAGGGAATGGGGTATATTGTTTTATGAGGATTAATGATTATATAAAAGGACAAATGGAATTGATGATTAGCATTGTTAGTATATTTATTGTAGTTAACTTAATTTTGTTTGCAAGTACTCCTCTAGACAAAAGTTTAGGGGAGATTTTTTATTTGGATTTATTAATAATGGTTACTTTAGGAGTAGGATGTAGCTTTCATTATAGGAGAATTAAAAAAGCATATGAAAGAATACAGCAAGTAATGGCAGAGGGAAAGGATGTAAACTATATTTTTGAAAAAGAATCCAATGTGCTAGGTGTTAACCTCATAAAGCAGCTTTTAGAATATAAAGATAAACAATTTATGAAAAAGGAAGAAAACTATCAGCAAAAGATGAATAATTTAAAAGACTATATAACCCAGACTGTTCATGATATTAAAGTCAATTTAGCTGTTTGTGAAATGGTTACTAGTCGATTTGAAGATGAAGATGGTAAGGTGAATAAATTAATATTTCAAATTGAGCAAATGAAGTTTAGAATAAACCAAGCTTTATATGTTACAAGGGCCAATTATTATAGTGAAGATATTGTATCAGAATATGTTGATATAGAGAACATTGTAAAGAAAGCTATTAGTGATAATGCGGAATTTTTTATAAGTAAAGGAATTGAGATTCATGTGGATATACAACCACACCATTTTATTAGTGATGCAAAATGGGTTCACTATATTATCACTCAAATCCTTAACAATAGCAGCAAGTACACAAAAAAGCATGGCGAAGTTAGTATATTCAGTAAAGAAGATGATAAAGGCTACTATTTATATATTAAAGATAATGGAATAGGTATAAAAAAAGAAGAGATTGTTCGTGTGTTTGATAAAGGCTTTACAGGAAGTAATGGAAGAGGTACTACTAAGTCTACAGGTATGGGAATGTATTATGCTAAAAAAATGGCAGATACATTAGGAATTAGCATAGGTGTACAAAGTGAGAAAGAAGTATATACTGAATTTATTTTATCTTTTTATAAGTTAGCAGATTATATTAACCATCAAATTAATTAGTTTTTTAACATTACATTGTATTGTCTACAAATGTGACAAAATTGTAACATTACTCTGGTTAAATGTCACTAAAATCGATAGAATGAAAAAGTAAGACGCTCTATAATAAAAGTATATCTAGGAAGATATGGAAGGGGGAAGTTAGATGAATTCGGTTATACAAGTAAAGAGTCTTACAAAAGACTATGGGAATAAAGGGGCTATTTGCAGGGCAATCCATGAGGTAGATTTAGATATTCGTTTAGGTGAGTTTGTAGCTATTATGGGGCCATCAGGATCAGGGAAAACAACTTTACTCAATATTATGGCTACAATTGATAGAGCAACTAGTGGTAAAGTTATAATTGATGGAAACTCAGTAGAAACCCTTAAAGAAAAAGAAGTAGCCACATTTAGAAGAAATATGCTAGGTTTTGTTTTTCAGGATTTTAATTTACTTGATAATATGACCATTAGAGACAATATTGCACTACCACTTACTTTAAATAATATAAAAGTAGATGAGATTTTGAAAAAAGTGAATGAACTGGCAATTCTATTAGGCATAGAAACTCAATTAGATAAATATCCTTATCAACTATCAGGAGGACAAAAGCAAAGAGCAGCTGTATGTCGTGCTCTTGTAAATAACCCTAAAATTTTATTTGCAGATGAACCTACAGGAGCTCTTGATTCAAAAGCAGCGGCTGAGCTTTTAGAATGTTTTAAAAATGTAAAAAAACAATATGAAACTACAGTTGTTATGGTTACACATGATGCATCTGCAGCGAGTTACTGTGATCGTGTATTATTTTTAAGAGATGGGAGAATAAGTGGCAAATTAGAATCAAATGGAAATACTAAAGAATTCTTTAAAAAGATTCTAAATATGATTGCAATATTAGGGGGAGATAGTAATGAGCACCTTTAAAATTGCATGGATGCTATTTAAAAATAATTTTAAGCTTTATAAATTTTATCTTTTAGTTCTTACATTTACTATAGCAATTTACTATAATTTTTTAGCCATCAGCTTTAATCCTTATTTTAGTGTGCTAAATGAGCAGTATAGCTTTGCTAGAGCTGCAAGTATTTTATTTAGTGGTGTATTGTTTTTTACAATAATCTTTTTTATGACTCATGCCAATAACTTCTTTTATAAATTAAGGTACAAAGAAGTTGGAACCTATATGCTTATGGGAATAGTGAGCTCAAAGCTTGGAGGTGTATTTGCTGTTGAAAGTATGTTTCTTGGAAGTATTGCGGCAGTAATTGGAATTCCTGTTGGCATATTGTTTTCAAAGCTCTTTTTTATGCTTCTTGCTAAAGCAATGATTTTGAATACACAAATTCCTTTTTATATACCTCTTAAGGCAATAAGTACTCTATTATTAATCTTTGCATCAATTATTTTTCTATTGGGACTTAAAAATTACTGGATGGTAAAGAAAAGTAAGCTTATAGAAATACTTAATGCTGCTAAAAAAGAACAAAATATGCCAAAGATGAGATGGATTCGAGGTGCATTAGGGGTTACAAGTATAACTACTGGCTATATTATTGCTCTTAATATAATAGAGTGGAAGATTATTTTCACTAACGCAACTATAGCTATTCTTATACTAATATGTGTTGGTACTTATTTATTTTTTGGAAGTTTCCTATCAATTATTTTAAATATATGCATTAAGAATAAAAATCTTATTTATAAATATTCAAGACTTATTAGTTTTAGCAATACTTTATTTAGATTAGGAACACATTATAGAAGCTTTGCTATGACTGCTATTTTAAGTGCAGCCACATTAACAGCTTTTAGTGGAGCATTGGCTTTAAAATATTATGCAGATGCCAATATATTAATGGAAGCTCCTTATAGTATTAACTATATGAATCAAGATGAAGCTACTAACAATAAAATCAAAAAAATCATTAATGATTCATCACACAAAATAACAATAGAGAATCAATCCCACTTTATAAAGATTCAAATTTCTTATAATAATGGCTATATGGATGTAACAAAAGAGTGCCTAATTACAAGTTACTCTGAGATTGAAAAAGCATTAGAGGTGACTAAGCCTAAGAACTACAAGAAAATATTAAAGCAGATTAAACCACAAGATAATGAAATAGTTAGTATCTTGCATTCAAAGCTTCTTTTCTCAGAAAAAAGTTATCAGGGAAATTCTTATGTTTTTCAAGGAAATAGTTATATATTAAAAAAGGAAGTTAAGATTCCTTTCATAGGGGAAATGCCTAACATAGGTCAATATGAAACCTATGTGATGACAGATAAACAATACAATAAATTAAGAGAAACTAAAGAAGAAATGATTTTATATGGGATAAATTTTACAAGTCCACAAGATAGTAAAGAGTTGGTAATGAAAATTGAAGCTATTATGAAAAATCCTAGAGACAATGTAAATAGTTATGCAGCACAGTATGAATACAAGTACTATCTCATAGGCTCCTTTTATTTTTTAGGATTAGTGATGGCTATTGTATTTATGATAGCTACCTTTAGTACAATTTATTTTAAGATTTTAAGTGATGCAATACTTGACAGAGAGCAGTATAAGATGCTTATGAAGATAGGAATGAATAAAGAAGAAACTTCAAAAAGTATTTACACCCAAGTGGGGATAGCCTTTGTATTACCAGCGCTCATGGGAATTATGCATGGTATTATGGCAATTAAGGCACTAGAAGCTTTTATGCATTCTAAGTTTACATTAAGTATTCTTGTAGGTGTTTTCTGCTTTGTAAGTATAATGGCTGTTTTTTATATTTTTATAAGCAGAAAATATACTAATATGGTTTATGAAAGGTAGAGGTGAGTTATGAGAAATAATTATAAAAGGCTATATGCAGCTTTATTTTGTTTAGTTTTCTTATTAGTAGGATGTACCCCCTCTACTAAACCTTATCTTGCAGAAGGACGAGATAAAAAATGGATTAATGATATTGTATATATAGAAAAAGCACTTCCGAAAGTTCATAAAAATTTATATTTTAATATATCAGAGAAAGAGTTTATAGGTCAATTGGAAGATTTAAAGAAAAAGGTTCCAACTTTTTCAGATCAAGAAATAGATATAGAACTAAGTAAAATAATAGCTAGTATAGGGGATAGTCACACGGGATTTAGTATTGGAACGGAAACCACCTATCCTATTGAGCTTTATTGGTTTGATGAGGGTATCTATATTACAGGTACATCAAAGGAATACAAGGAATTATTAGATGCTAAAATAATAACATTAAATGCTAAAAAAATAGAAGAAGTAGCAAATGAAATAAAGCCTCTTTTGGCTGGAGCAAATGAGAACTGGTTTAAAACTCAAGTTATATATTATATACCAATACCAAGTGTACTACAATATTTTGGAATAAGTAATTCAGATGAAATTGAGCTAAGCGTTCAGCTAACAACTGGTGAAATAAAGAAGATAAAGATGAAATCAATAAAACATGAAGAATATGTGCCAGTTGATAGAAGTGATAGCCCCAAACCACTCTATAAGACTCACACTAATGAAAACTATTGGTATGAATATTTAAAAGATGAAAAAATATTGTACATTAGCTATAATAGCTGCAGACAAATGAGAGAAAAGCCTTTTGAAATCTTTTCAAAAGAAGTGTGGGATTTTGCTGAAAAACATGAAGTTGAAAAACTTGTATTAGATATAAGAAATAATAGAGGAGGTATATCAACTATTCTAGATCCCTTTATCAAAAAGCTTAAGAAAAGCAGATTTAATGAAAAAGATAGGTTATATGTTATCATAGGAAGAGATACATATTCTTCAGCCATACTTAATGCCCTTACTCTAAGAAAAGAGACAAATGCGTATTTTGTTGGAGAAAATACAGGAGGAAAACCTAATCATTATGGAGAGGTGAAACAATTAGAGCTTCCAAATAGTAAAAGAAAAATTCGTTATTCCACAAAATATTTTAACTGGTCTAAAGAAAATGTAGATACTATTAAGCCAAATATGCTTATAAAAGAAACTTTTGAAAACTATAAGAAAGCCACTGATCCAGTATTGGAGTGGATTATAAAACAAAAAATCTTTGGAGATACTCCAGGTAAATAAAATGCAAGTAATGTATAATAAAAATTTAGGATTAAAATTAAGTTTTATGACAGTATGTTTACTTTGTAAATATACATGGTAAAATTATTTTATAAGTTAACAACATTTAGTTTATTACTTATGAATTAAAATGTATAAGGGGGAATTATGTATGAGATACACATCAAAACGTGCTGTTAGCCAAGGCTCCGTGCAAAGACTGCATGAAAATACAGAACAAAGTCTTGTTCGGAGCCGAGTTTTGATTAATTTAGGCTAAAATATTTTTATGTGGACTTTGCTTCATTATTTACAAATTAAATGTAGATAGGAGCAAGGATTATGAAATATGAAAAAGCACAAAATATATTGCCACAAGATATTATTGAATTAATTCAACAATATGTAGATGGTGGTTATTTATATATACCTAGGAAACGTGATAGTAGAAAAGCTTGGGGAGAGAACAGTGGTATAAAAAATAGTTTAAAGAAAAGAAATATGGAGATTTTTAATAGATACAATCAAGGAGTGTCTATTAAAGAACTTACGGAACAGTTTTATCTTACTGAATATAGTATTAGAAGAATAATTAGAGAAGAAAAACAAATAAAATAAATACAATAGGTATTTTTATATTATCAATTTGGATGATATAAAAATACCCTTTTTTATTTTAAATTTTGCGGTGTAAAGTGTAGACAACTTTATTACAGAATTATTCATGAACTGGATAAGTTAGTAAGGTAAGGTTATAATTTCATTGTAAAAGGAGTTGAAAATGATGAAAGAAGAGCCTAATCCTAAAAAAATTTATCCTAGAACTGATGATTTTAGTACAGTTTACTTAAAAAATGTAGTAACTAATCCAAATATAATTGTTGATGATTTTACAATGTACAACGATTTTTATAATAGCCCAAAAGATTTTGAAAAGAAAAATGTTTTGTATCATTATCCTGTTAATAAAGATAAACTTATCATTGGAAAGTTCTGCTCTATTGCGTGTGGAGCTAGGTTTATTTTTAATAGTGCAAATCATACACAAAAATCATTGTCCACATATCC
Source organism: Clostridium sp. DJ247 (assembly GCF_014231265.1). Classification (NCBI taxonomy): domain Bacteria; kingdom Bacillati; phylum Bacillota; class Clostridia; order Eubacteriales; family Clostridiaceae; genus Clostridium; species Clostridium sp. DJ247. The sequence continues at coordinate 70,153 of NZ_JABAIW010000012.1, forward strand.
ATTTCCTATTTTCAATGAAGAGTGGGATAGTATAATGAAGCCTTATGAAGCATGGGACAATAAGGGGGATATTGTAATTGGAAATGATGTTTGGATTGGATTTGAAGCTGTTATTATGTCTGGAGTACATATTGGTGGTGGAATTGGAGTTTTCAAAAAATATCTGAAAAGTTATCTGATATTCGAAATGGGAATATAGTGGTATTAAAAGAATAGGCTATATTTTAAATGAATGTTAAAAAGTTTTAATTATATCAAGAAGATAAGTATTAGGAGAATAGAGAATGAAAAATTGTATATTGGATGATTTAATTGAATCGGTTAAAGAGCAAAATCTTCAGGTCCTTAATGTTGTGGTAAGAAAGGATGGGGATATAATCGCTGAATATGATTTTGAAGAAGAAAAACCAACCATTCTATGGTCTGTAAGTAAGACATTTACATCTATGGCAATTGGTATTGCAGAAAATGAAGGATATTTTAGACTGAATGACAAAATTATAGATTATTTTGAAGATGATATTACACAGATAAATGATAATTTGAAAAAAATGACCATCCGTGATTTGCTTTGTATGGGCACAGGACATGCAATATGCCCTGTGAAAAAAGCAATGGAGAAAAATAAGCCCCTTGATGATATTAGCAAGCTTTTCTTTGAAGAGCCTGTTATTTTTGAACCAGGTACACATTTTTTATATAATAATGCTGCAACTTATATGCTTTCAAAGCTTATTAGTATTACAACTGAGTATAGTCTGAAAGAATATTTAATGCCTCGCATTTTTCAACCATTGGGAATATCTGAGCCACAATGGGATTCCGATGTAAATGGTATATCATTTGGATGTTCAGGATTATACTTAACGGCACGAGAATTATCAAAATTTGGTCAACTACTACTTAATAATGGTACATGGAACAAAAAACAGCTTATACCTGCAAGTTATATTGCACAAGCCACGAAATCCCAAATTGATACATCTGAATTCAACGAATATTTTGCAACTGTCGATCATAAACAAGGATACGGTTACCAAGTATGGATGAATTCTTATCCTAATTCCTATCGAATGGATGGATTGTATGGGCAATATGTAGTAATATTGCCAGATAAAAATGCAGTGGTTACCTACGTTTCAAATGAACAATCAAATATGACAGGAGTTTTAGAGTTAACATGGAATACAATAGTTGATAAACTATAATTTAAAGAGTGCAGGATAAGAAAAGTTATTTGATAAATAGTATTTTATAGTGGATTTCACCTATTATGTTTCGTCTCCACCATACATATTAATAATTGGCTGTAGGTGGTTTAAATAGTTACTCACAAGAGTTCTACTGAACTATCAGTAAAATAGGTTTGCAGTAAAGAGGGGGAAAGTTCAATGAGTAATGATTTATTAAGTAACATTGGCAATACTGTATTTTTGGGGGAATGAAAATGACATACTAAATAAACAATTAAAAATAATTGCTTCAAACAATAAAGGGGACATCTTAGAAGTTCCGAATTTATATAAACTAACAAAAGAGGGTCATATAGATGTATCCTCCGAAAAAAATACTATTTCCACAGCAAGAGAACAATTAAGTATAAAAATTCCCACAGAAGGTTTATGGAAGTTAAGTGTATATGTTGAAAATAAGTTAATTGGCGAAGTTGTAGTTAACGTTAAGACTAAACCAAATGATGATTTTAAAACACCATTACCATTATAAAAAAATTTAATGTTTATTTTTTATAAAAATTTGATATAATATAAGTAAGAAATGCTTAGTGCTGGTAACACTAAGCATCCTTAAAACATTTATTTTGTTTTAGGGCTATTAGATTTAATTTATTTGGTATAAATTATTAGAAAAAGCACAACTATTCTTGCTGGGATGGAGTGCTTTTTTCTTTGCTTTTAACTTCTATATCAAGACCAAGGAACTTAATGTTAATCTTTAAGTGACATACAAAAAGATTATGTTTTAAAACTAATCTAATAACATAAACTATTGATGCACACTTTATAAGTGTATCTAGCATATCCAATACCACCCCCTTAGCTACAGTGAAATAATTCACCAATAGCCCAGGAGGATAAAATGTTCAAAACCCCCGTAGCCATCCATCTACGGTTATGAAATTTTACTTGGATATTGTACCATAATTATGAAGAGATATATAGTGGTATTTACTAGAAGATGGCACAATAGATAAGCGAACACTGGAACAAAGAAGGGAAAACATAACTGCTGAAATAGATGTACAATCTATGCGTAGGATACAGATACAAAAAGAATTGGAAAGCAATGATTCAGTAAACATACCATATGAGGTGGTAAGAAATACACTAAATATGAAGGAACTTATATCATTATTTCTAATAATATAAGTTCCTTTATAATTTTCAGCAAATCAAAAAGTCGTTTATTTTGCGGCATTTTTTACAATCTCTATAAGTTCATTTGGATAATCAATCACATACTTTGGATTATAACTCTCTAGCTCCTCACGGGTTCTAAATCCCCAAGTAACACCAACAGTATCCATTCCCGCTCCAATTCCAGTCTTCATATCCGTATCGGTATCTCCTATGTATAGACAATGCTCTGGTAAAACTCCCAACTCCTTAGCAGTAATAATTGCACCTTCAGGATCTGGTTTTCTCCTAACACCATCCTTTTCACCCGCTACTCTATCAAAATATCCAATGCCGAATATTCCTTCAACGTTATCGATGGTTCTTTCATGAGGCTTATTAGATAAAACCGCAATTTTAATATGATTTTCCTTCAAATGTTCTAGCATGTTCTTAATTCCATTATATGCTTTCACTTCATGCATACAATGTATCTTAAAATACTCTAAATAAGTCACAAGTCCGTCCTCATAGTGTACTAAATCCTTATCACCACAATAAATCAAAGCTCTTTCAATTAACTTCTTATATCCATCACCAACAAATAGCTTATAATGATCTTCGTCTATAGGTCCCAAACCATACTTTTGCAAAGTCAAATTAGCAGTATAGGCAATGGCCTTAATAGAATCCACTAAAGTACCATCCAAATCAAAAATACAACCTTGATACACGTCACAACCTCCAATTCATCCATTATTCTCAAATAAATTATACACACAAAAAATAGATATTACAAATGCTTATAGGTACGGAACTTTTAAATTTAATTTATTCCACCTAGCACATTACTAGATTATGCCATTGATAAATAGTTTAAGAAAGTCTAAGCCTCAAATTAGCAGAAAAGCTAAGGACTTTGATAAACTCGCTTAGGCTCAAACAGTATCAAAGTACTAAACTTTTCTACTAATTTGAGACTAAGACTTTCTAATAAACTATTTAAAGGTGGCACAATCTAGTAATGTGCTATGCTACATAAATTAAATTTAAAGGTTCCAGATCTATATAGATAGTTAACTGTAAAACTGAACTTATCTAATTTGCCAGCTGAACGATAAAATAGATATTCTAAATACATCTTGAATAAAGAAGTGGCAAATTAACATTTGGTTTCTTTAAAATTGCTAAGATTATACAACCCACTACAGCTCCTGATATCAAAGCAATTAAATATCCAAATGGATTGCCGATTACTGGAAGTACAAAGATACCACCATGAGGTGCTCTTAAAGTACATCTAAAGAACATGGATAAACCACCTGCTATTGCGGAACCAGCAATACAAGCAGGGATAACTCTTAATGGATCTTGCGCTGCGAAAGGAATTGCACCTTCTGATATGAAGGATAAACCTAAAATATAGTTAACTAAACCAGATTGTCTTTCTTTTTCAGTAAATCTGTTTTTAAAGAAAGTTGTACATAGTGCAATTGCTAGTGGAGGAATCATACCACCTGCCATAACAGCTGCCATAACTTCGTAATTACCTTCTGCTAATTGAGCAGTACCGAATACATAGGATGCTTTGTTAATTGGACCACCCATATCAGTAGACTGCATTGCTGCAACAATCATACCAAGTAAGATTCTACTTGAACCATTCATACTATTTAATGTGTTTGATAATGCTGTGTTAATTTCGCCTACAAACGGATTGACAATGGTTGTTACAATAGATACAGACAAAATACCAAGTACTGGATAAATTAGGATAGGTTTGATACCATCTAACGCTGATGGTATTTTACTAAACAATTTTTTAAGTGCTAGTACAAGATAACCACCAATAAAACCAGCTAATAAAGCACCAAGAAAACCTGAGTTAACGTTTCCACCAGTTGGGTTAGCAAAGGTAGATCCCATTTTTGCTACAATACCCCCAATAAAACCAACTGCTAAACCTGGACGGTCTGCGATACTCATTGCTATATAACCGGATAAGATAGGTAACATCATACCAAATGCCTGCTCACCAATTGTTTTTAAATAAGCTGCAATTGGTGTGTTCTTTCCGAAGTTTGCTGGATTGATTTCATAGTTATCGAAAAGAAAAGCTAAAGCAATTAAGATACCACCACCAATAACAAAGGGAAGCATATGAGATACGCCATTCATAAGGTGTTTATAAATAGAGCGTCCTACACTTTCTTTTTCTGATTTATCTGTGGAAACTGTTGCTCCCTTATGATGATAAACTGGAACAGTACCGCTTACTGCACGATTGATTAATTCTTCTCCTTTATGAATACCATCAGATACTTTTGTACTAATAACTCTCTTACCATCAAAACGAGCCATATCAACATTTTTATCTGCTGCAATGATTATACATTCTGCTGCTGCAATTTCTTCTTTTGTAAGAACATTTTTTGCACCATCTGCACCATTAGTTTCTGCTTTTACCGGAATACCAAGTTGTTTTCCCTTTTGTTCTAAGTTTTCTGCTGCCATGAAGGTATGTGCAATACCCGTTGGGCAAGCAGTAACAGCTAACACTCTGTATCCGTTTGTGTTAACAGAAGATTCTTTTTTGGATTCTTCTGGGAATTTTGCTGTTTCTTTTGCATCAATAATATTTAAGAATTCCTTTTTGCTCTTGGCAGCAATTAATTGATTTTTGAAATCATCATCCATAAGAATAGTGGATAGTCTAGCTAAAACTTTAAGATGTATATCTGCTCCATTTTCTGGTGCAGCAATCATAAAAAACAACTTAGATACTTCACCATCAAGTGCATCATAGTCTACTCCATTTGGAACCACCATAGCTGAAAGAGTAGCCTGTTTAACGGCCTTATTTTTTGCATGAGGAATTGCGATTCCTCCGCCAATACCTGTTGAAGAAAGTTCTTCTCTTTCTAAAATACCTTTTTTGTATTCCTTAATGTTGCTTATATTTCCTGATTTGTTCATTAAGCCCACTAATCTGTAGATAACGTTTTCTTTAGACTTAATAACGTTTTCTTTAGAGTCAATACTAACATTAAGTTCAATACTTTGTTCTTTTAATAAATCTGTAATACGCATAAAAATCCTCCTTAAATTATATATAGATTGATTGATTTATTAATCTAATCAATATCTTCCCTAGTAATTTCTGAAGCTTGTCCATTAATTTCACATTGATTCTAGATAATTCTTCCTTTACTTTAATGAAATTTGAGAAAAATCCTAATGATTTTACACCCTCTTTAACCACATAATCAAAGGCTGGATTGAAGGTTACTGTATAAATCATCATAATTTCCCTCCATATTCATTAAATAATAAATTTGTTATAATTTATCATCAGCAATAGACTGTTCATGTCTACTGATGTTTTTATACACATGTTCTTTTCCTACTGTTAAAAATAAATACAGAATCTCAATTATCATAACGGCAGATACTCTAGAAAAATAATACTCATCCATAAATAACTTCTCTCTTGTCGCCGTTGTAATATGATATTTGCTAGCTTTGGCAATTGGCGACAGGTCATTATTAGTAATAGCAATAGTGGTTGATTCTTTTTCATTAGCTGCTTCAATGACAGTCATTAGTCTTTTAGAAGCTCCTGAGTTAGATATTACAATTACCACATCTTCCTTTGTCAAATTATAGGTATATGCCAATTGTGTTTCCCATATGGTATTGGATACCGTTGGAATTCCAATCTGGTTAAACTTATAGGTTCCATCTAGAGCAACCGGAATAGTATTACCAACTGCTGCGAATTGAACGGATTTTGCATTCTTAATTAAGTCTAATATTTCTTTGAATTTTTCCTCGTTTATCATAGAAACTGTCTGTCTAAGTTCTTCTATCTTATTGGCTAAGATATTCTGTAAAGACTGACCAATATTATGTTGGTCAATGTCATTGGATACTGGTATAGTATCCTCCTGGGATTCTACAATCTCTTTTGCAAGACTAATTTTCAGATGATGAAAACCCTTCATATTACATTTTTTGCAAAATCTAGAAACAGTTGCTTCGCTGGCACCACTTGCTGTTGCTAACTCTGCAATGGTCATGTCTATAACCTCTTCTTTGTTGTTTATAATATAATTTGCAATTTTCTTTTCTGCTTCGAAAAAATTGTCGTATCCAGAGAAAATCACGTCTAGTACTGTTTTATTCTTTTCCATATGTTTATCTCCTTTATAATATTGAATGAAATATTATTTCTTCTTACTATCATACATGATTTACTCTTTTCTTTCTACATTTACTATAATATGACGCTTTATTTTTGTCAATATATTTTTCGTGAAATTATATTTCGTATTAATTTTATCCCATGACTACCCGCTCTAATACTCCCATCTGATTCAAGTTTCACTTTATCTTAATTCTATCTGCGAAATAGTATGTGGAACGAATTAAGCAGTTATTTTTGTGTAATTGCTTTTCTTGTGAATATATTGACAAAAAAATAATTTTCATGATATGGTTTTAGTATAAATAATTATTATTTAGTTCAAAAAATATATGTACTATAGATTTGGAACTTTTAAATTTAATTTATGTAGCATAGCACATTACTAGATTGTGCCACCTTTAAATAGTTTATTAGAAAGTCTTAGTCTCAAATTAGTAGGAAAGCTTAGTACTTTGATACTGTTTGAGCCTAAGCGAGTTTATCAAAGTCCTTTTATATCATTATGAAACTCCTCTTCCTTAGGTCAGAGGAGTAAGCGATTCGCACAAAATCACAGATTTTGGCTCTCTGCTTAATTTGAGGCTTAGACTTTCTTAAACTATTTATCAGTGGCATAATCTAGTAATGTGTTAGGTGGAATAAATTAAATTTAAAAGTTCCGTACCTATAAATCACGCAGATGGGGGAAAAATGAAAGCTGATTTACATAATCATAGTTTTTTATCAGATGGAGTTCTAAGTGTAAAAGATATTATATGTTATTCAAAGAAAGTAGGTTTAAATTGCATATCCATTACAGATCATGATACTATGGCAGGTATTATTCCAGCCTATACTTTTGGGGAGAAAATAGGTATATCTGTAATACCAGGAGTTGAAATATCTACCGTAAATTATCAAACCAACCGTTCTGTTCATATGCTTTGTTATTTTCCAAAGGATGTCTTTAAACTTCAAGGATTTTTAAATAAAATTTTAGTCAATAGAGAAAATGCTAAAAGGCAGATGGCACAGATGTTAATGAAAGAATATCCCATTACCATTGAACATATAGAACGATATAGCTGTAAAAGTGAATCTATGTATGAGACTCACATAATGCAAGCTTTATCAGATTTAGGATATACCAATATTGTAATTGGTCAGTTATATAAAGAATTACTTTCGAAAAAAGGAAAGTATTATGTACAAATTGCGTATCCTAGTGTATATGAAGCATTAGAAATGATAAAAGAAGTAGGTGGTATTGCGGTTATGGCTCATCCTGGACAATATGATTCTATTGAATTATTAGAAGAATTAGCCAGAAAAAAAATGGTACAAGGTGTGGAATACAATCATCCTAGAAATTCAGAAGAAGTGAGAAAACAAATAAAAGATATTGCACAAAAATATGATTTAATTATGACCGGAGGAACAGATTTTCATGGATATTATGCAAACCAACCACATCCAATAGGGTCGTTTACATGTCCAGAAGGTGAAGTTGAAAGATTAATTAAATTAGGGCGTAATTCAAGTATTTAAAATTTGAATTTGTTAATATCCATGAAATAAATACCCACAACTTAAATTTAACTTATACGTAGGAATATGTTGCCAAAACTGATGGCACTTTTAAAAACTTTTTTATCAGTCTTAGTGAAGTGTTTTTTGAAAATCTTAGGAGCTTTGATATGTTTGAGGTACGAGTTTATCAAAGCTTCTTAGATTTTCAAAAACACGAACTTTAGACTGATTAAAAGTTTTTAACGTACCAAAGTTTGGCAACATATTCCGGAGTATAAGTTAAATTTCGGGCGTGTTTACCTTTATATTTCCAAATACACTTCATCTGGAACAGGACCAGTTCGCTGATTTTTATTTAGAGAATCAATAACTTTAATTTCATTCTCTACTAAGTTAAAATCATAAACATTTGCATTCTCTTCAATACGAGCGGGTGTAATAGATTTTGGAATTACAATGTTTCCCTTTTGTAAATGCCAACGAATAATTATTTGTGCAATTGATTTGTGATATTTTTTTGCTATTTCGCTAATAACAGCATTATTTAATAGGGCACCTCTACCTAGTGGACTCCAGGCTTCAAATGCAATATTTTGATCTTTTAAATAAACTTTTAATAGTTCCTGTGTTAAATATGGATGACATTCTACTTGATTGATAACTGGTTTAATAGTGCCCTTTGAGGATAACTCTTCTAAATGATGAATTTCATAATTGCTTACACCAATAGCTCCTACAAGTTTTTCATTATATAATTTTTCTAATGCTTTCCAGGTTTCAAAAAAATGTTTTTTACTTGGCCAGTGAATTAATAAAAGGTCTATTTCATCTACACGTAAATCTTTTAGAGATTGTTCCACTGATTTAAGAGTACTATCATATCCTTGTTTAAAATTAGCCACCTTAGTAGTAATAAATAATTCACTTCTTTTTACACTGGATTCGCTTAGTATTTTGCCAACTAATTTTTCATTTTCATAAAATTGTGCTGTATCAAAAGAACGATATCCAACTTCTAAAGCCTTATTAATAGAATTATAACCTTCTTCTTCTTCCTTAATTAGATAGACACCAAATCCATGTTGTGGAATTTTAACACTATTATTTAAAGTTATAACATCATTAATTGATTTAGTCATATAATGATTCCTCCTATATTAATAATTTTAGCCCTTAGGTATATATATTCTCATTTAATTAATCCCTACAATACCAAATTATATCATAAAGTATAGTATTGTTAATAAAAAATTTTGTGATTCAAATTCATATGAAATGAAATTTCATTTCATAAAAAATCATGTTGACGAAAAAATAAATTTATCTTATTATGAAAATATAGGATATATAAGGGAGGAGAATAAAATTGACTAGTGATGATTTAAAGAAAGCCTGTGCTAAAGAAGCTCTAAAATATATAAAAAGTAACACTATAATAGGTCTAGGTGGGGGGAGTACCATATCCTACTTAATAGATTACATAAAAGAGAATGAAAAGCTTGAGGTTAAGGTGGTTACCCCTTCAGTGAAAACAAAAATGCTCTGCATAAAAAATGGACTAGAAGTTCTTCACACTTGCTCTGTGGATAAAGTAGCTGTAGCCTTTGATGGATGTGATGAAGTTGATGAAAATCTAAATGCATTAAAAAGTGGTGGTGGAATTCACACAAAGGAAAAATTAATTGCTACTATGGCTGAGGACTACATACTTCTTGTAGATGATACTAAAATTGTAAACACATTAACATTTAAACATCCTGTTGTACTGGAAATTTTGGAGGATTCCTTAAAGTATGTTGAAAGAATAGTTACAGAATTAGGGGGTAAACCAGTAGTTAGAACCAGTACTGCAAAAGATGGTTTTACCATAAGCGAAAATGGAAACTTACTTGTGGATGTATTCTTTGATAATGTTAAAGACATTTATGAGCTTGAAAACACCTTAAAAAATATTATCGGGGTTATTGATACCTCTTTGTTTGTTAATGTGGCTACTAAGGCAATTGTTATTGGTGAACATGGAGTCAGAGTAATTTCTAAATAGTCAGATTATAAAATGAAATTTGAATAAGATGGGATTTGTCTTATAAAGATATAAGTATTACAGCGGGTAGTAATCGTATAAAAGATAAAATAAATTTATGAGGTGAAAAATATGAGTAACATAAAGTGGGCAATATTAGGACCAGGAACAATTGCAGCGGACTTTGCAAAAGCTATAATTGAGGTTAATGGAAGTATATATGCTGTAGGGTCACGAAGTCTTGAAAAAGCAAAGAAATTTGCAAGTAATTATAATGTTGAAAAAGTTTATGGTAACTACGAGGAAATGTTACAGGATAATGAAATTGATGTAGTTTATATATCAACTCCTCACTGTAATCATTATGAATATATTATGGAAAGCCTTAGGAATAATAAGCACGTATTTTGTGAAAAAGCAATAACTGTAAATGGTAATCAATTAAAAGAAATTGTTGATTTAGCAAAGGAAAAGAATTTGGTAGTTGCAGAGGCTATGACTATTTATCATATGCCTTTATATAAAAAGTTACGTGAACTTGTTGACTCAGGAAAAATTGGAAAGATTAAAATGGTCCAAGTATCCTTTGGAAGTCTTAAGGAATATGACGTAAATAATAGATTCTTCAGTCAGGATTTAGCTGGTGGTGCACTTCTTGATATTGGTACATATGCTCTATCATTTACTAGATATTTTCTTTCTAGTCAACCACAAGAAGTTCTAACAACAGTAAAGAAGTTTGAAACTGGTGTAGATGAACAATCGGGTATAATACTTAAGAATCCTGATGATGAAATGGCAGTAATTTCTCTAACAATGAGAGCAAAACAGCCAAAGAAGGGTGTTGTAGCAGGAGAATTAGCATATATAACTGTAGAGAATTTCCCAAGAGCAGATAAAGCTACTATAACTTATCCAGATGGAAAAGTGGAAGTTATAGAAGCTGGTGAAACATCAAAAGCATTAATCTATGAAGTTGAAGATATGCATAACTACATTTTAAATAGAAATAATACAGATACATTAGGATTATCTGTTGATGTAATGAGTATAATGGACGAAGTCAGAAACCAATGGGGAATAAAATACTCTTTTGAGTAATTATAAATTACATTATAGGTGAATATTATTGAAATATTTGTATATTAAAATAGAAACCATAGTCTTCTTTTAAGGTAAATTTATTAAAGAAGATCTATGGTTTTTATTACTTTATTATAGCTTGCACTCTGCCTATTTTACCGTCACTGAGCCTTACTTTTATTCCCCTGGGATGATATGTGGAATTGGTAAGTATATCTTTTACAGTTCCTCGCGTCAACTTTCCGGTGCGTTGATCTTCCTTCAAAACAATATCTACAAGCCTTCCTGCATAAATATCCTCTCTTCTTTGACCATTCATATGTTATTACTCCTTTTCCTTCGATTCTATAATCATACCATAAGATTTCCTTTCAAGAAATAGTTGACATGCCTTTTAATCAATGTTAATATGGTTAATAAATACATAATATATAATAATAAAAACCATATTTATAGAGGGAGTAACTGCCTGTAATTTAACAGGATTCAAAGTCGTCATTTCGGATAAAATCCCGGCTTTGTTAACATTTAATGTTTAGTGAGACTCTATAGCTAGAAGAATTCTAGCTATAGAGTCTTTTGTTTTTAACTAGAGTTTTAATCTGTAAAATAAAGTGAAACTTGAATTAGATAGGTATTATTGGCAGTTAGCTATGGTATAAAAATACACTAAGTTAGGAGGAGATTATTTAGGATAGTTATTATAACAACAATTTATAAAAGAAGAAAATACAAAGAGTGTATTAAGTAATAGGATAAAGTTCTTATAAATTTGTAATAATAAAATTTAATGAAAAATTTTTTCAAGTTTGTTTTGAAAGGAGCATATGTAATGAATGAATTTTACAGGAAGTCACCACAGGAAGTATTGAAAACATTAGGTGTTACTGATAAAGGTTTAAATAATGAGGACGTAAAAAATAGAGTGGCACAATACGGCTTTAATGAATTAGAAGAAGTGGTAAAGAAGAGTCACTTACAGGTTTTTATTGAGCAGTTTAAAGACTTTTTGGTTCTCATATTATTAGGTGCAGCAATAATATCTGCTTTTCTTGGAAAACTTGAAAGTACTCTTGTTATTCTGGTAGTAGTGGTAATTAATGCAATACTTGGTACTGTACAGCACATTAAGGCTGAGCAGTCTTTAAAAAGTCTTAAGGCTCTTTCATCACCAACAGCTAAGGTTTTAAGGAATGGAAAGAAGATAGAAATTCCTTCAAGGGAGCTCATTGTAGGGGATATTTTATACCTAGATGCCGGAGACTATGTTAGTGCAGATGGAAGAATAATTGAAATTTACAGCCTTCAAGTGAATGAAAGTTCCTTGACAGGAGAATCCGAGAGCGTATTAAAGGTAATCGAACCTATAGATGAAGATAATATAGCAATTGGAGACAGAAAGAATATGGTATTCTCCGGAAGCTTTGTAACCTATGGTAGAGCAGTTGTATTAGTTACTAGCATAGGTATGAGTACGGAAATTGGTAAGATAGCTAACTTATTAGAGAGTGCAAAGGAAAAGAAAACACCTCTTCAAGTGAGTTTAGATAGCTTTGGAAGGAAGCTTGCCATTGTTATACTTATTATATCAGCATTTATATTTGGCCTAGATATATTCAGGGGTCGTGACATAATCGATTCCTTTATGTTTGCAGTATCCCTTGCAGTGGCAGCCATTCCGGAAGCATTAAGTTCTATAGTAACTATTGTACTTGCTCTTGGAACTCAAAAGATGGCTAAACAAAATGCCATAGTGAGAAAGCTTCATGCAGTTGAAAGTCTTGGCAGTATTTCAGTAATATGCTCAGATAAAACAGGAACCTTGACACAGAATAAAATGACGGTACAAAAGGTTTATATTGATAATAAGGTGATGAACCATGATGATTTAGACAAAAATAAAGCTTTGGAGAAAAAGCTTATATTAATGGCATTATTGTGCAATGATGCGGTTACTACTGAAAAGAAAGAAATTGGTGATCCTACTGAAATTGCATTGGTTAACTTAGGTCAAATATATGATCTGGATGAATTGGCTGCTAGGAAAGACTACCAAAGGTTGGGAGAGATACCCTTTGACTCTGATAGAAAATTGATGAGTACTGTTAACAAGCTTCAGGATAAACCGCTTATGATTACTAAGGGAGCACTGGATGTACTTTTATTAAGAGTTGTAAAGATAGAAACTTCAAATGGAGTAACGGAGTTTACAGAAGAACATAAAAAGAAAATTGAAAACATAAATAGAGATTTCTCAATGAATGGACTTAGAGTGCTAGCATTTGCATATAAAGACATAGAGGAAGGGGATACCATTAGTGTTGAAGAGGAAAAGGATTTAATCTTTGTAGGTCTCGTAGCTATGATGGATCCTCCAAGAGTTGAATCTGCAATGGCAGTAGAGGACTGTATAAGTGCAGGCATAAAGCCTGTAATGATAACAGGTGACCATAAGATAACTGCTTCTGCCATAGCAAAGCAAATAGGCATACTTAAAGATGAATCAGAAGCTATGGAAGGTTTTGAATTAGAGAATATAAGTGATGAAGAGCTTAAAAATAGGGTTGAGAATATTTCAGTTTATGCTAGAGTGTCCCCTGAGCACAAAATAAGAATAGTAAGAGCATGGCAGGAAAGAGGCAATATAGTTGCAATGACCGGAGATGGCGTAAATGATGCACCGGCTTTAAAACAGGCTGATATAGGAATTGCCATGGGAATCACAGGTACAGAGGTTGCTAAGGATGCTGCCGCTATGGTATTGACAGATGATAACTTTTCAACCATTGTTAAAGCAATATCAAATGGAAGAAGTATATATGCAAATATTAAAAATTCCATAAAATTCTTGTTATCAGGAAATACAGCAGGAATACTATCAGTGCTTTATGCCACATTAGGAGCACTACCTATTCCTTTTGCACCGGTTCACCTTCTATTTATTAATCTTGTTACAGACAGTCTTCCAGCTATAGCTATAGGACTTGAACCCTACAATGAAAACATCATGAAGGAAAAACCAAGAGATATAAATACTCCAATTCTTAATAAGTCCTTTGCAATAGAGGTTATTTTGGAAGGGATATTGATAGCATTAGGAACAATTATAGCCTTCCGCGTAGGATTGTCAACAGGAGATGCTTCAGTTGCAAGCACCATGGCCTTTGCTACTTTGTGTCTATCAAGGTTGCTGCACGGATTTAATTCAAGATCAAAAGAATCAATATTTAGAATAGGGGTATTTTCCAATAAATATATATGGATTGCAATAATAATTGGTTATTTGCTTCTAACAGCAGTTTTAGCCTTCAGGCCGCTTATGGGAATATTCGAGGTTACAGCATTAAATGCTAGTCAGTATAGATATGTATACGGATTATCCTTTATACCGTTGATGGTAGTTCAGGTGTATAAATTAATATTTGTAAAGAGCGAAAAGTAGAAAAGATTGATAAAGGAGTTAAATACTTTAAACATAAGATTAACCCGGTATTTAAAAAATTTCGGTTTTTTTAACAAAGATACCACTATAGTTTAACTATAGTGGTATCTTTGTTTAATTTTCTAGAAACCTGCAAAAATAATACTATTAAACTTTAAATTAGTGGAAATTTATATAGTAACTATTGATATTTAGACTAAAACTGTATATAATAAATATAAATTGACATTGATAATCATTATCATTTTAGTATAAATATACATATTGACAATTATATTCTTTGTACATATTTAATTTTTCATTCATACTTAATTTTTTTATAAATGCAAGTTAAAATTTTAACTAATTAATAATTATTATTAGTTAAAAATAGAATATACATAGTTCAATTAAAGATATCATGGTTGCTAGTTTGTAGATGATATTTCGTCTACAGATTACTAAAATATCAACAATAAGGAGTGTTTCTATGAAAATTAGCAGAAGGGACTTTTTAAAGTGGTCATTAGCTACTGCTGTTGCTCTGAACTTAGAATTTGATATGGACAGAGTTAACAATGTACTTGCAGCGGAGACAGATCCGCCGGTAATTTGGTTAAATGGGGCTGGATGTTCAGGTTGTACAATATCTACCTTGAATGTTACTAATCCAACTACTATTGATAATGTGCTTTTAAACAAAATAAGTATGAAGTACAATAGTACTCTTATGACAGCCTCAGGGGATCTTGCAATGCAGACACTGGAACAATGTGCTAATACTTACAATGGACAATTTATACTTGTAGTTGAAGGTTCAATACCAACAGGGGCAAGTGGAAACTACTGTATCATAGGGGAAGAAAATGGAGTTCCACTTACCATGCAACAAGCTGTATTAAAGTATGGTCCAATGGCTAAATATGTGGTAGCAGTTGGAACCTGCGCTTCCTTTGGGGGAGTATCAGCAGCTGGACCTAATAATACAGCTTGTCAACCAGTAAAAACTATATTGTCTGGTAAAACTGTAAATCCTATAATAAATCTTTCAGGTTGTCCTGCTCATCCGACAGTTATTATACAAACTTTATTAAATTTAATATTGACAGGTATACCAGCTTTAGATAATTACAGCAGACCTAGAGAATATTTCAGTAATAGTATTCACAGCAATTGCCCAAGAAGAGGTAAGACGCAAGTAAAGCAACCAGGTATATTTGGATGTTACAAACCTATAGGTTGTAAGGGACCAGGATGCAGTAATGTATGCCCAAGCATGAAGTGGAATAATGGAGTTAACTTCTGTGTTACTTCTAATCATCCTTGTATAGGATGCGCAAATCCAACTTTCCCTACAAATCCAATAAATTCATAAATAATAAAATAGAATGACATTTATATAAGAAAGGATGAAGTTATGAGTACAATAGTATTAGATCCAATAACTAGGTTAGAAGGACACTTAAAAATTAATGTAACACTTGACTCAAATAATAATGTAACAGCAGCACAGGCTTCAGGTGGTCTTTATAGAGATTTTGAAAATATGCTTTTAAACAGAGTGCCAAAGGATGCCGCTTTTTTAACACAAAGGATATGTGGATTATGTCCTGTATCCCATGCTGTTGCTTCATCAAAGGCAATAGAACAGGCAGCCGGATTTACACCTACCTTACAAGGATTACTTTTAAGAAATCTTATTCAGGGTTCCAATTATTTATCAGACCATATTCTACAGTTCTATCACCTAGCGTTAATGGACTATGTTCAAGGACCACAAATGCAGCCATGGACGCCAGGATATAGTCAAGATTATAGATTTAGTTCAACTGATAATCAGAAACTAATTGACAATTATGTAACTGCATTATCAATTAGAAGACAAGCACACGAAATGGGTGCAATATTCGGAGGAAAGCTTCCACATGTTGCTAATGTTGTGCCAGGTGGTGTTACTGCAATACCATCCTCAACGGATATAAGTAATTTCAAGAATTATTTAAGTAATATAACATCTTTTATTACAAATACATATCAAGCAGATGTTAATAAATTAGCATCAACCTACAGCGATTACTATACTGTAGGTACTGGTTATGGTAATTTAATAGCTTATGGTGTGTTTGATACAGATACCAATGGAAATAAGTTATTCCAAGCAGGAACTGTAACTAATGGAACAGTAGGAAGCTTCAGTGAAACTAATATTAAAGAATATGTAGGTCATTCCTGGTATTCATCACCGTCTGGAGTAAACCCTGCCAGTGAGACAACAACACCAAGCTATGGAAAATCCGGAGCATATACTTGGCTTAAGGCACCAAGATATAATGGGCAAGCTTACGAAGCTGGTCCACTAGCAAGAACATGGTTAAGTGGGGACTATAAACGCGGTGTATCAGTTATGGATAGACACATAGCAAGATATACA
The DNA here is from genome assembly GCF_014231265.1 of Clostridium sp. DJ247. Classification (NCBI taxonomy): domain Bacteria; kingdom Bacillati; phylum Bacillota; class Clostridia; order Eubacteriales; family Clostridiaceae; genus Clostridium; species Clostridium sp. DJ247. The sequence goes on from NZ_JABAIW010000012.1 coordinate 87,181, forward strand.
GAAACAGCTAAGATAGCAAGTAATATGAGTACTTGGATAAATCAGATAACAACTAGTACAAGTGGATATACTAATATAGGAACACCAACTTCAGGAAGTGGAGTAGGCTTAACTGAAGCTCCAAGAGGAGCTCTCGGACATTGGATATCCGTATCAAGTTCTAAAATATCAAAATATCAAATTATTACACCAACTTGCTGGAATGCTTCACCAATGGATGACAGTGGAAACGTTGGTCCAATAGAAAAGGCATTAATAGGAACTCATGTGGCAGATACAACTCAACCAGTAGAATTATTAAGAATAGTCCACTCCTTTGACCCATGTACAGGATGTTCAGTACATGTGATGTCACCAGAGGGAGTAGAAATGTCTAAATTTATAGTGCAGCCTTTAGGAGTTTAATTATGAAAGATACTGTCATCATCGGAATAGGTAACATACTTTTAAAAGATGACGGTGTAGGAGTCTATACAATAAAGCAATTGGAAAATGAAAAGCTTCCATCTACTATTGAATTAGTAGATGGAGGTACTTCTACACTAGATACATTAAGCTACTTTCTAGATTATCATAAAGTAATAGTTGTTGACTGTTTAAGGGCAGGATATAAACCTGGTACTATTTATAAAATCAACCCAGAGGATATAAAAGACTACAAAAAAGAAAATTTATCTGTACATGATGTTCAAATTTTAGATGTAGTTAAAATGGCAAATATGTTAGGTAAGTTTCCACAGGTTACAATATTCGGAATAGAGCCTGAAAAGATATGTTTAGATACAGAAATGACGGAAACTATGAAAAATAAAATACCTGAAATTATAAAGTATGTTAAAATAGAATTAGGTCTTAAAGAAGAAAATTCAAATGTAAGTTAGGTGAGAAGTATGCATGAAGTTTCAATTATGGAAAGTGCTATGAGGATTGTAAAAGAAAAGGCTGAGGAAAATAACATAAAAAATATATTCAAAATTACTATAAAAATTGGAGAACTTTGTGGAGTAATGTCTGATTCACTAATATTTGCATTTAACAGTTTATCTAAAGAAACTATAGCTGAAGGTGCAGAGTTTTTAATTGAAAAGGTAAAAGCAACTGCAATGTGCAATGACTGCGGTACTGTATTTGAAATAGATCACTTTAATAAATTATGCCCAAACTGTAATAAGTTTTCCACTAATATTTTAAGTGGGTATGAACTTTATGTTAATACAATTGAAGGAGAGTAAAAAATGAGCGAAATTAAGGTAGTAACAAATATTCTTCAAACAAACGAGGAAATAACAGCACAGAATAAAAAAATGTTAGATGAAAAAGGTATATATGTAGTAAATTTAATGAGCTCACCTGGTTCAGGTAAGACTTCTATATTAGAAAAAGTTATTAGCAAACTTAAAAATGAAGTGAAAATTGCAGTTATAGAAGGGGATATTTATACAACAAAGGATGCTGAAAGAATAGGGGCTCAGGGAGTACCTGTAGTACAAATTAATACAGGTGGGGCTTGTCACTTAGACGGTGATATGATTAAAAATGCAATTAATTCCTTAAACATAGATGAAGTGGAGCTTTTAGTTATAGAGAATGTGGGTAACCTTGTATGTCCTGCAGAATTTGAAGTTGGGGAAGATATAAAGATTTGCGTTCTAAGTACAACAGAAGGAAACGACAAGCCTCTTAAGTATCCTTTAATGTTTGAAAAAAGCAGCGCAGTTATACTAAATAAAATAGATTTATTACCTTTTACTAATTTTAGTAAAGATGAGTTTTATGCTGATGTAAAGTCAATAAATGCTAATGCTAAGATGGTTGAAACAAGCTGTGTAAAAGACGAAGGTATAGATGAATTATGTCTATGGTTAAAAGATAAAATTAATGATAAGAAAAGAACATAAGTGTTTATTATAAAAAATAAAGTGAATAAGAGGAGGAAACATTATGCCAAGAATAGGATTTCCAGAATTAATAATTATTCTAGTAATTGCCTTAGTGATTTTCGGACCAGGAAAGCTACCTTCAGTAGGTAAGTCTATAGGGCAATCAATTAAGGAGTTTAAAAAGGCTTCAAGTGAGCTTACAAAGGATGGTACTACTTCAGAAAAAACTGAAGAGAAGAAGGAAGCGTAGTAGAGGTAAAGATATGGTAAAGAGTGAACAAATTGTTGGGATAGTACGTTTCCTGGAAAAGTTCAGAAAAGCAATAATAGCAATGGTTATCATTGTTATTATTGCCGCATCCTTGGTATATTCTCAAGCAGAATATGTTATAAATATTTTAACAATACCCTTAAATGGAGCAAGATTATATTTTATGACTCCCGTTGAAGGAATGATAGCCAAGATGAGAGTTGCATTTTTCGGGGGAATAGTTATATCTTCTCCTATATTAGCTTACATTATAATTTATATAGCATCTTCAAATCTTAGCAAAAAAATTAGAAGAATCTTATGTTTTGTCATAGTTCCACTTGCATCTTTATTATTTATTGCAGGAATTTTATTTGGTTATAAATTTTTATTTTCTTCAACCATAGGTTTTTTGCTGGATTCTGGTGATGACTTTATGAAGGCAAATTTATCAGGAAACCATTATTTTTCCTTTGTAGGAACGTTGATGTTAACAGTAGGTATACTTTTCGAACTTCCATTAGTACTAATTGCGCTGTCTAGAATAAAAATTATTAATTCCAAAGTATTGATAGCTAAAAGAAAGTTTGCAATAATGTTTTCGCTTATTACTGTTGCATTGGTGTCGCCAACCGTAGATGCCTTTACCTTTATTTTAATATCCTTACCTATTATAGCTTTATATGAAATTAGTATTTGGTGTATTTATTTGCTAGAAAGGGCTGATAGAAAGAAAGAAGCTCTAAGATAGGGGAATTTATATGAATGTAACTTGAGAGGTGAAAGTATGGCTGATGAAGATAGTAAAGAAATGTCTGTGGTTGAGCATTTAACAGAGCTTAGAAAGAGATTAATAATCATTTTAAGTTTTATAGTTGTGGCTTCCACTGTTATATATGATAAGGTTTATCATATAATTGAAATATTAATGAAGCCTCTAGCTAAATTTAAACTGGATCTTGTTTATTTTTCTATAACCGAAGGTTTCATAACAAGAATGCAAATATCCTTATTTGTAGGAACTATAGTTGTAAGTCCTATTATACTTTCTCAAATAACAGCCTTTATCAATCCTGGCTTAACTAAAAAAGAAAGAAAATTGCTTTATAAGAACTTATTTATTGCATCTATACTGTTTCTTTCTGGCATGGCTTTTGGATATATATTAATATTACCTTATATTCTAAGTTTTCTTATATCTTATGGACAAGAGTATATGACACCATTGCTTTCAGGGAGTATATATTTTAGTTTTATAGGAATTTTCTGTTTTTTTATAGGTATTATATTTTTAATTCCCTATGCAATTGTACTTCTAGGAAAAATGTCATTACTTAGCTCAAGGATACTTAAAAAGTATAGAAAGTATATTATTATAATTACTTTAACCTTAGAAGGATTATTTATATCCAGTGCTGGATTGTTCATATGTGTATTAGCTGCTGCACCAATACTTATACTTTACGAGGCTACTATATGGATTGTATATTTTATAGAGAGAAGAAGGAAAAAGGTATAGGATTCCTGCAGGTCAACTTAACTTATACGACCGAATATGTTAAGTTTCGAGGTTGAAAACCTATGCTGAGGGATAAAAGTAAATTTATTTGTTAGGAGGATTTTATATGTGTTTAGCAGTACCTGGAAAGGTTTTGAGTATAGAAAATAATAAGGGTGTTATAGAAATAGGGAAAATGAAAAGAGAAGTGTTTATGCATCTTCTTCCAGATGTAAAAGTTGGAGAATATGTGCTTGTTCATGCTGGTTGTGCAATGCAGACAATTGATGAAGAAGAAGCTGAAAAAACATTAGAATTAATAAAGGAGTTAGCAGAGGATGAAATTCGTTGATGAGTTCAGAAATGAAGCTTATGCAAAAAGTCTTGTGAAATCTATACAAAATATTACGGATAAAAAAATAAATATCATGGAGGTATGTGGTTCTCATACCATGGTTATATTCAGATATGGAATAAGAGATATACTTCCCAGCAATATAAAGCTTATATCTGGTCCTGGTTGTCCAGTTTGTGTTACTCCTCAGAGCTATATAGATACTGCTTTAGAGCTATCTCTGCTTAAGGATGTAATTGTTACAACCTTTGGAGACATGATTAGAGTGCCAGGGAAGAAAACTTCTCTTATGAAGAGAAAGGCAGAAGGTGCTGATATCAGAATAGTGTATTCTCCCATGGATGCAATGATAATTGCTCAAAATAACCCTGGAAAAAAAGTAGTATTTCTTTCAGTAGGCTTTGAAACTACAGCTCCCATGACAGCGGTAACAATTTTAGAAGCTAAAAAACAAAATATAAATAATTTATTCTTTCTCACAGCTCATAAGCTTGTTCCACCTGCTATGGGTGCACTTGTGGAGGATGAGGAGGTTAACATTGATGGTTTCTTGCTTCCAGGACATGTAAGTGCTGTAATAGGAAAAAATTTTTATGAGTTTCTAAGTTGTGAATATAATATCCCTGGAGTTATAACTGGTTTTGAGCCTTTAGACTTGCTTCAAGGGTTTAATACACTTATTAATATGATAAACAACAAGGATTTTAGAATAGTTAACGATTACAAGAGAATAGTGAGAGATACTGGTAACCAAAAGGCAATAGAATATTTAAACAAGGTGTTTGACATATCACCTAGTACCTGGAGAGGAATAGGCTCAATACCTAATAGTGGATATGTGTTAAATAAGGAATATGAAAATTACGATGCTATAAAGCATTTTAGTATAGATTATAAGGAATACGATGGTTGTCCGGGATGTAGATGTGGTGACATACTTAAAGGAAAAATAACTCCTTTTGAATGTCCTTTATTTAAGAAGGCATGCACTCCGGAAAATCCTGTAGGTTCTTGTATGGTGTCTTCAGAAGGTACCTGTGCAGCTTATTATAGATATAATAGTTAAATCTAGTTAACTAATGTGTAGCATAGATTATAATTAATGTAATTGCTAAGGGCGTAAAAAACTATATCTGTAGATAACCACGCCCGAAATTTAATTTACACGATCGGATATATTACCATGTTTCGTCACGTTAAATATTTTTTCTCAAATTTTCGCTAAGACTAATAAAAAAATATTTAAATGTGACTTCAACATTGGTAATATATCCCTA
>NZ_JABAIW010000130.1:0-1673 GCF_014231265.1 Clostridium sp. DJ247
ACACCATTTTCATCTATTTCACTTCTTAATCCTTCTGAATCATAGAAGTTTTTGATATAGCTTCCATCATGTTTTTGCACATTTGTTGTACGATTAAAGCAATCATAAGCGTAGTTAGTGGTACCTTGCTTATTTATTTCCGCTATAAGATTTCCTTGAGCATCATATTTGTAAGCAGTTGAATCTTCACCAGCTATCAGTGATGTTAGTCTATTTCTTTTGTCATAGCTATAGCTTGTTACTCGAGAATCTAAAGTTCTCTTTACTCGGTTTCCTACCTTATCATAGCCGAAGGATTCTATCGTTTGATTTGGATATACTACCTTTTCTAGTCTGTTTAGGCAATCATAAGCGTAGCTTGTTACATTTCCGCCTTCGTCTTTTCTTATTTGATTACCGTTATTATCGTAGAAATACCTATGATTTAAAAGCTCTTTACCTTCTTTTGTTTTAGCAAGTATTCCTGATATATTTTTGTCTACATCATGATTATATTGGATGTTTATTCCATTACCATACTTTATACCAGCTATTGTACTATCTTGATTATAAGTATAAGAAGCTGCCTGTTGGTTGCCATCCCATACTTCTTTTAACATTCCAATTATATCATAATTATAACTTATTTTTCTACCAGTTATGTCCTTTAATGCTGTTATATTACCATCTTTATTGTAGTCATATTCAAGTACAATTTTTCCATTTACAGCTTTAGTTTTAAGATTCATGTTTGGAGTGTAAGTATATTTATAGACTTTTCCTCCGCTTATACCTGCAGCTAAGCTTCCATCTTTATTGTATCTATATTCCTCTGCTGTTCCTGTTACTGCGTCTCTTCTACTTACTATGTTATCATCTTAGTTATAGAGATACTCAATTATATTCTTATTTCTATCAATATGCCTTGAAAGTCTTCCCTGCTTATCATACTGATAGGTCATTACTTCTCCTGCAGGATCTTTTATTTGTGCTAGAAGATTTAAGCTGTTGTAAGTATACTCTGTTTTATTTCCATTACCATCTACTGTGGCTGTTACATTTCCTGCATAGTCATAGTCATACCACTCACGGCTTCCATCAGCCTTCTGTACTTCTTTGACTTTTCCCCATAAATCTAGACTGTAGAAAGTTTCATTATCTTCTCCATCTTTTATAGCAGTAACATTTCCAAGTGCATCATATCTGTATTGTTGGCTTATCTTTCCTTTTTCTTTTGCCCCTGGAGTTATTATGTGTCTTACTCTTCCTCCTATGTCATAGCTGTACTCTACACCAGTTTTTGAGGCATCTAATTTTTCTATAAGCTCTCCAACTTCGTTGTACTTATTTTTCTGCACAATTATACCAAGAGCATTAGTTACTTCTACTAGACGATTCATGCTGTCATAACTATAGCTTGTACCTTTTCCATCATCATCTTCTGCATTATAGTTTTCTGGAGTTACATGTTTTATTATGTTTCCTACTGCATCATAGAATAATCTTGTCACTCCACCTTCTTTATCTATGATTTTTGTCTGCCTGTTCATGGCATCATATTCATAGATAATAGAATAACCATTACAATCTATCTCTTTTATTATATTTCCAGCACTGTCATACTCATAGGTTGTGATCCTTTCAGACTCTTTATCCTTTGGATCTCTTTTTACAATCTCTACAAGTCTGTCTGC
>NZ_JABAIW010000131.1:0-1641 GCF_014231265.1 Clostridium sp. DJ247
AAAGTTGGAGCTAAATTAGTTCAGGTTTCAACTGATTATGTGTTTAGTGGAGTTGGGGATAAACCATTAAAAGAGTATGACTTAACAGCTCCCTATAGTGTATATGGAAAGAGTAAGCTTTTAGGAGAAAAATATGTAGAGCAATTTTCATCTAAATATTTTATAGTAAGAACAGCTTGGTTATATGGATATTTAGGTCATAATTTTGTTTATACAATGATGAACCTTGGAAAAGAAAAAGACATGATTAAAGTTGTTAATGATCAAAGAGGAAATCCGACTAATGCTAATGATTTAGCTTACCATATATTAAAGCTTATTGAAACAGAAGAATATGGAGTATATCACTGTACAGGTAAAGGAGAATGCAGTTGGTATGACTTTGCAAAATTGATAATTGAATTATCTGGAGGAAAATGTGAAGTTAAGCCTTGCACATCAGAAGAATACAAAACTCCAGCAAAAAGACCAGAATACTCGTCACTTGATAATATGATGCTTAGAAATACTGTTGGTGATGAAATGAGAGAATGGAAAGATGCAATAAAATCATTTATAGGAAATTTAAATAGGGATTTTTAAAGGAGAGTTATTAATAATGAAAAGATATTTAGTTACAGGTGGAGCAGGATTTATTGGATCAAACTTTATTTTATATATGTTAAATAAATATGAAGATATAAACATAATAAATTTAGATAAATTAACTTATGCAGGAAACTTAGAAAATCTTAAGTCTGTAGAGAATGATAAAAGATATACATTTGTTCAAGGAGATATTTGTGATAAAGAATTAGTTTCAAGTCTTTTTGAAAAATATGATATAAACTATGTTGTCCATTTTGCAGCAGAATCACATGTTGATAGAAGTATAAGAGAACCAGAAATATTTGCCAAGACAAATGTACTTGGAACAGTTAACATGCTTAATTGTGCAAAAAATGCATGGGAAACAGAAGATGGATTTAAAGAAGGTGTTAAATTTCTTCATGTGTCAACAGATGAAGTATATGGTTCACTTGGAGATGAAGGATACTTTAGAGAAACAACACCATTAGATCCTCATAGTCCATATTCATCAAGCAAAGCAGGGTCAGATTTAATGGTTAAGGCTTATTATGATACGTACAAAATGCCAGTAAATATAACAAGATGTTCAAATAACTATGGTCCATTCCAATTTCCTGAAAAATTAATACCATTATTAATAAACAATTGTTTACAACACAAAGAGTTACCTGTTTATGGTGATGGATTAAACATAAGAGATTGGTTATTTGTAGAAGATCATGCGAAAGCTATCGACATGGTAATTAATGATGGAAAATTAGGACAAGTCTATAATGTTGGTGGACATAATGAAAGAACGAATATTCAAATAGTAAAAACAGTTATAGAATACATTAATGAAAATGTAGACAAGGAAGTAACTGAAAGCCTAATTAAATATGTTGAAGACAGAAAAGGACATGATAGAAGATATGGAATAGCTCCAGATAAGATAAAAGAGGAATTAGGATGGTACCCTGAAACTACATTTGAAGTTGGAATAAAGAAGACTATAAAATGGTATTTAGATAATCAAGAGTGGATGAAGAATGTAACCTCTGGGGATTATCAGAAATATTATGAGAAAATGTA
>NZ_JABAIW010000132.1:0-1541 GCF_014231265.1 Clostridium sp. DJ247
GGGAACATCCATAGATTTGTGTAAATCAAATCTATGGATGTTCTTTTTATGTATGTATAGCTGGTATTTATGGAAACAATAACTATAAAATATTTTTTAGGAGGAGAAGTTTATGAATTCATTAGAGATACCAGATATTGACCTTAAAAAGGAGTTAAGTAAGTGCAAGAGTATGGAGGATTTAGTTGGTAAGAATGGGTTAATGCAGAGACTATTCGGGGGTATAATTCAGCAGTTCTTAGAGGCAGAAATGGAAGAGCATCTTGGAAGAGAAAAGTATGAAAGACAAAGTGTTGAAGATAAAAATTATAGAAATGGATATAGTTCAAAGAACATTAAAACTAGTTTTGGTGAAGTTGAAGTAGATGTACCAAGAGATAGAAAAGCTAAGTTTGAGCCTAAGATTATTAAGAAATATGAAACTGTGTGCAATGAGCTTGATAAGAAGGTTATAGGCTTGTATGCAAGAGGAATGTCTGTGGATGATATTAAGTCAGAAATAGATGAACTGTACGGGGTAGACATATCTCCTTCAATGATATCTAAAATTACTGATAAAGTAATGGATACAGCTACTGCCTGGCAGAACAGGGCTTTAGACCCTTTGTATCCTATAGTATATATGGATGCAGTTCATTTCAAGGTTAGAGATCAACATAGAATTGTCAGCAAAGCAGCTTATATTTGTATGGCACTGGATACGAAGGGCTATAAAGATATACTTGGAATATGGGTTGGTGAGCAAGAAGGTGCTAAGTTTTGGTTATCTGTATGCAATGATCTTAAAAACAGAGGGGTTAGAGATATACTTTTAGCATGTATGGATGGACTTAAAGGGCTTCCTGATGCTATTAAAGCCGTTTTCCCTGAAGTAAATATACAAAGTTGTATAATACACCAAATAAGGAACTCTATAAAATATATACCTTCAAAGGATATGAAAGATTTCATGAAGGATTTGAAGGGAGTATATCAGGCAGTAAATGAAACCATGGCAAGTCAATCATTGCAAGCTTTAGAAGCTAAATGGGGAGATAAATATCCAATAGTGATACAATCATGGAATAATAATTGGGGTAATTTATCAACATATTTTAGTTTTCCTGAAGAGATAAGAAAAATAATATATACCACTAACGCTTTAGAAGGCTTTAATAGACAACTAAGAAAGTTCACTAAAATAAGGACTGTATTCCCTACGGATGATTCCCTAACAAAAGCTTTATATTTAGCTACGGAACAAATAATGGTTAAATGGACATCACCTAGGCAAAATTGGGCTAATACCTTAGCTCAACTTAGTATAATGTTTGAGGATAGGCTTGAACAATATATCTAAAAAATAAAGCTTGTACGATTTTGAATAAAGATGAATAATAATGAAAATATTACAAATAATAATAACGTAAAGAAGCTATACTTTCTCATTATTTAGTTATTCCCAAAAAAATAAAAATTACTATGGGAAGAAATCCTCATAGTAATTTCCAAATAAGTTTCAACCTATCTATTATATTTTACACAAACCTATGTGCGTTCTC
>NZ_JABAIW010000133.1:0-1375 GCF_014231265.1 Clostridium sp. DJ247
GCTAGATAGCTCAGTCGGTAGAGCAGAGGACTGAAAATCCTCGTGTCCCTGGTTCGATTCCTGGTCTAGCCACCAAAGCTTCAGATTTAATCTGAGGCTTTTTTATTTCTGAATATATTTATAAAGTAAATATAGAAAAAAACATTAAAGTATGACATAATTGATTTGGGCTATAAGAGTAGTTCTAGTATGAATAATATAAAATAAAGGAGAAAAAATTATGGAAGATAAAATACTAGCCATTGTAAATGGGCAAAAAATAACTGAAAGAGATTTAGAAGCAACAATAGCAAGATTCCCAAGAGAAAGACAGTCCTATCTAAAAACGGAAAATGGTAAAAAGCAGTTATTAGATGAAATAATATCTTTTGAGCTTATCTATAATTATGCTAAGGATTCAGGAATAGAAAACAGTGAAGAATATATAAATCAATTAGAAGCAGTTAAAAAGGAAATTTTGACTCAAACAGCTATTTCAAATATAATGTCACAAGTAGTTGTAACCGATAAAGAGGTTGAAGACTACTATAATGCAAACAAAGAGATGTTCGTGGAACCTGAGATGGTAACTGCAAAACATATATTAGTACAAACAGAAGAGAAGGCAAAGGATATACTTGATGAGATAAAAGGTGGTATGTCTTTTGAAAAAGCTGCACAAGAATATTCATCATGTCCTTCAAAAGCACAGGAAGGTAACCTTGGAAAGTTTGGAAGAGGTCAGATGGTACCTGAATTTGAAGCTGCAGCATTTAGTCTTGCAGAAGGAGTTATAAGTGAACCAGTTAAAACTCAATTTGGTTATCATTTAGTTAAGGTTGAAGAAAAACATGAAAGTTCCTCAAAACCTTTTGAAGAAGTAAAAGATATGATAAAGAATAATCTTTTACAAGAAAGACAGGCTTTTAAATATTCTGAAGTAAATAATGAATTGAGAAATAAGTATAGTGTAGAAATCATAAATCAATAATATAAAACAAGATCTGGTAAGTTATCCAGGTCTTGTTTTATATTACTATTAGAAAGCATAATTATGAGTTCTAATCAATATAAACTTGTCCTAGAGTATCAATATATGTAATATAAAGAGGTTTTGTGAAATTTAAAGTATATTAATGATAAATTGAAATATGCACGAGCCACACATCTAATTTATGTTAACAAAAGTGATATTATAACATTCGTGCTCTGAAGTAGACATATTAATATGGAAACTAATAAGTGTTAATATGATTTTTAAAGAGTACAATTACTTATTCAATGGTTAACAAAATATATTAGCACTTTAAGTAATAATATTAAAAAAGTTGTTGACAAAGTTAAGTGACCATGATAAGATAAATAAGTCGCTAAGAAGCGACAAGATCTTTGAAAA
>NZ_JABAIW010000134.1:0-1374 GCF_014231265.1 Clostridium sp. DJ247
AAACCATTCATGATGTTCTTCTGGTAATCCATGATGAACTTCTCCAAAAGCATCATACCCAGTATAGTCTTTAAAGATTCTTCTCTGCTGATCAGCTCTTGCCTTAGACCCCAACTTAAATCCATTAGCTATATTTTCTCTGAGCTCATCTAATTTAGCTTGTGACATTTTACCGTCTCTAACTTTAGTACGCTGAAGCCTCATGTATTCCTGCCACTCTTCTTTTGTCATCTCTCTATTGTAAATTTTCTTTTCACATTGAGTTGCATATCCAGTAGGATCAAAATAGTTAACTGGATTTGAACCTACATAAGCATATAGATTAAGTCCATCACCTCTATAAACATCCTCCTGTGTAAATCTGCCTACAACAGGATTATAGAACCTAGCTCTCAGATAATATTGGTTAGTTATTGGATCATACTGCTCCCCTGAATACCTGAACCCATTATGAACTTGTTCATTTGCTTCTAAGGTATTGCCGAAGGCATCATATGAGTAAGAATTTACTAAATTTCCAGCAATATCAGCTAAGCCAACAACATCACCATGATAGTTATTTAAATAATAGTAGCTATTATCTTTGCTATCTACTTGAGATACTAATTCAATACCTCTTATACTTGCTGCCTTTAGTCTGTCTTCTCCATCAAGTTCTGTTACTGCACTACCTCTATCAAATACAAACTTACTAACTACACCATTTTCATCTATTTCACTTCTTAATCCTTCTGAATTATAGAAGTTTTTGATGTAGCTGCCATCTTGTTTTTGAACACTAGTTGTGCGATTAAAGCAATCATAGGCGTACTTTGTAGTGTCTTGCTTAGTTGTTTCTGATCTAAGATTCCCTTGATTATCATACTTGAAATTTGTTAAATCTTCACCTACAGCTAGTGATGTTAGCCTATTTCTACTATCGTAAGTATAATTTGTTATTTGAGGACTCATTGCTTGGGAACTTGCTGGTGAATCTAAAGTCCTCTTTACACGGTTACCTGCCTTATCATAGCCGAAGGCTTCTATTGCTCCACCTGGATAAGCTACTTTCTCCAGTCTATTTAAACTATCATAAGCGTAGCTTGTTATGTTACCAGATTCGTCTTTTCTTACTTGGTTACCATTATTATCATAGAAGTACCTATGATTTAAAAGCTCCTTGCCTTCTTTTGTTTTAGCAAGTATCCCTGATATATTTTTGTCTACATCATGATTGTATTGTATATTTATACCATTGCTATATTTTATTGTTGCTATGGTGCTGTCAGGGTTATAAGTATAAGAAGCTGCCTTATTATTGCCATCCCATACTTCTTTTAACATTCCAATTATATCATAATTATAACTTATTTTTCTACCAGTTATATCCTTTAA
>NZ_JABAIW010000135.1:0-1315 GCF_014231265.1 Clostridium sp. DJ247
TAAATGCCTAAATGGCATTTAACGGGCAGTTTGCTGATGGTAATCAGCTATAAGAAACTGCCCCGGAGTCATAAAACAAACCCCATCTGATTCAAGTTTCACTTTATCTTATATCTATATAGCATTCTCTATTAAGTGAGGCTTCTTCATAAGTAGCCATATTATTCATTGCATATAAAGCAGATTCTATAATACTAAATGCTAAAGGACATCCTGATCCCTCACCTAGTCTCATTCCTAAATTAAGCATAGGACTTAACTTTAATTCATTCATCATACACTGAGCCCCTGGCTCTGCTGATAGATGTGAGGGGAATATAAAGTCTCTAACATGTTGATTTAGTTTATAGGCACAAAGTGCCGCTGCAGAAGTTATAAACCCGTCTATGACAATTGGTATTCTATTCTTGGCTGCTCCTAAAAAACATCCACATAATCCTGCTATGTCTAGTCCGCCTACTTTTGATATTACATCAATAGGATCATTTTTATTCGGTTTGTTTATATCTATGGCCTTCTGTACTACTCTCTTTTTATGTTCAAATTGCTCTTCAGTTAAACCAGAACCTTTACCTACTACATTTTGTACTGGAAGATCTGATAAAACACTTAACACTGCTGCACTTGTAGTAGTATTACATATTCCCATTTCTCCAGTACCTAACATATCATAGTCTTTCATAACTAACTTATCTACAGTGTCTATACCTATTTCTATTGCCTTTATTGCTTGTTCTCTTGTCATTGCTGGTTCTTTTGCTATATTTTTTGTTCCATAGGCTACTTTTTTATTTATTATTTTATGATTATTAAAATCACCCTTTACTCCTATGTCCACTATAGTTAAATCAGACTTGGAATACTTAGCTAAAACACAAACTCCAGTTATTCCTCTAGTAAAGTTATTAGTAACAGTCATAGTAGTATTTTGTGGGTTATTACTTACTCCTTCCTCCCATACTCCATTATCTGCACACATTATAACAATACTCTTTTTATTTATTTGATTACTCACTTTTCCCGTAATACCAGCTATTTTTGCAATTATATTCTCCAATTCACCCAATGATCCTATAGGTTTGGTAAGTCCATCTATTCTCTTCCATGCTTTCTCCATTGCTTCTTTATCTGCAGGCCTTATACTTGCTATAGTCTCTCTTAACAATTCCACCTTATCACCACCCTTATACAAAAGTTTTACAACAGGGTTTCTTGGTCAAAATTTAACTTATACGGAGGGATATGTTGCCAAAACTGAAGGCACATTTAAAAACTTTTTTATCAGTCTTAGTGAAGTGTTTTTAGAAAATCTTAG
>NZ_JABAIW010000136.1:0-1277 GCF_014231265.1 Clostridium sp. DJ247
GGGGCATTACTGTCACTAGCCTGCTGCATACCATTTGCAGGACCAGCATTGAAAGGGTCAAAAATAGCAAAAGGAGCTGGCAAAGCAGTAAAAGTGGCTGGTAAAATAGCAAAAATAGCCGGTAAAGTAGGGAAAACAGCTGTAAAAGTTGCAAAAGTAGAAAGAAAGGCCGCTTCAATTATTAAAATAGCACATCTTGTTAAATACCCAGCAAGAGTAGCGAAAGCTGTAAAAGTTGTTAAAGTAACTGGGAAAGTAGCTACAAAAGCAATAATAGTAAAAAGCAAAGTTGATGCCATTAAGGCTATGAAGGAATCTTTAAGCCGAATAAAAGGTGATATGCAGGCCTTAATAAAAGATCCACGGAATATTAGAAATTGGTTTAATGTGGCAGAAGATGCCCTTGCTTTGGCTCCAGCTTTTATGGGAAGAGGATCTAAAAGATTTAAACCAGGTCAGCATACAGAAAATACAAAATCACATGAATCAAGAAGAAGTAGAGAAGAAGTTGCTAGTACCAGAGAGGGAAATTCCAAAGGGTCTAAAGGTGAAAATTTAAAAGAAAATAAGAAAGAGAACATGCCAGAGATAGAAAAGGTAACCTGTGGAGACCCTATAAATGTAGTAAATGGAAGTTTAGACGTAAAAACTGTAGATCTTATTGTGGAAGATAGAGGCTTAGAAATAGATTTAGAGAGAAACTATAACTCTAAAGACAAGTCTCTAGGAGTTATGGGAAGAGGATGGACTTTCAGATATGAAAGCAAAATAGAAAGAGAAAATGAAAATGAAATTACCCTCCTGTATTCTGATGGACATGTAGAAAGCTTTATAAAAAAAGAAGACAAATGGGAAAACATAACCATAGAAAGTACTGCCAATATACTTTTAGACGACAGTGAAACTGGCGGTTTTATTTTAAAAATAAAAAATAATGAAACTCACAGATATAATAAGTCAGGAAAGCTTATTTATATAATTGATAGAAATAATAATAAGATGATCATAGATTACGATGATGAAGGAAATATAAAAACCATAACATCCCCAGGAGGAAAGAAAGTTTCTTTCAAATGCAATTATGGAAAAGTAGTAAAAATAACAGATAATATAGGAAGAAAAGTAAGTTATGAATATGAAGGAGACAACCTTGTAAAAGTATTATACCCTAATGGAGGATTGCTAACCTATACCTATGAAAATGATTTAATTATTGCAATAACAGATCAAGATGGACATACCTATGTAAGAAATGAATACGATAAGCTGGAAAGAGT
>NZ_JABAIW010000137.1:0-1225 GCF_014231265.1 Clostridium sp. DJ247
CTAAGACTAATAAAAAAGTTTTTAAAAGTGCCATCAGTTTTGGCATCATATTCCTACGTATAAGTTAAATTTAAACTAAGGGTATCTATACCTGAATAACCTTCGATAGATATTATTATATGATCTTAGGAAAAATCATCAGTAAAGGAAGTGTTAACTATGCCAAGTAAACCTACACAGATGAATTTACAACATGATTTCAAGAAAAGAAATAATAAACCAGGAAGTACCTCTAGCGAGCTAAATAATGGTGATGCAATTAAAGAAGGAAAACAAATTGTAAAAACAAGAGATTAATTCATGGAAAATGGTAATTTAAGTCTTTTGAGCCCTTAGGGCTCTTTTTTTAGTTAGGCAGCTTTAAAAAACAACTAGTGAATCTAACGGGTAATTTTCTTTCAGATGCCTTATGTAAATTTAAAATTTATGTCTTTTTTATAATAATTAAATTTTATATAATAAATTAGTAGGATTGTTAGGTAAGGTGATTGCATTAAATGAAGAAATTAGATAGAAAGTTTTATGCTAGAGAAACAATAACAGTAGCCAAAGAATTATTGGGTAAAGTATTAGTACATGAAATAGAAGGCACCAGAGTTGCGGGAAGAATAGTTGAAACGGAAGCATATTTAGGAATAGAGGATAAGGCTGCACATTCTTATGGGGGAAGAAGAACTGCTAGAGTAGAAGTCATGTATGGAAAGGCAGGATTTTCATATGTATTTGTTATATATGGTATGTACTATTGTTTTAATGCTGTTACTCGTGAAGAAGGAGTACCACAGGCTGTACTAGTTAGGGCACTAGAACCTTTAGAAGGGTTAGATAGCATGTCAACTAATAGATTTAAAAAAACTTATAGTGAGTTAACAAAAAGTCAAATAAAGAATTTAACTAATGGTCCAGGAAAATTATGTAATGCTTTGGATATAAATAAAGCTTTTAATGGTGAAGATTTATGTGGCAATAAGCTATATATAGAAGAAGGACACAGTAATGAATTCCAAATAGTATCATCTAAAAGAGTAGGAATAGATTATGCAGAAGAGTTTAAGGATTGTCCTTGGAGATTTTATATAAAAGATAACATGAATGTATCAGTAAAATGATATGGATACTCATGCCCAAAATTTAACTTATACTTCGGGATATATTACCATGCTTCGTCACGTTAAATATTTTTAATTAGTCTAAAGCTCAAATTTGATAAAAATCTAAGAACTTT
>NZ_JABAIW010000138.1:0-1109 GCF_014231265.1 Clostridium sp. DJ247
ACAGATTTTGGCTCTCTGCTTAAATTTGAGCTTTAGACTAATTAAAAATATTTAACGTGACGAAACATGGTAATATGTCCGGTCGTATAAGTTAAATTTCGGGCGTGCCATCTATATTAAAAGCTCCTTAGTCATTTTAATCTAACAGCACGGTAATTTTCCGAGTGAAGATACGAAATAGAATATGTTGTCATTCTTGCTTTAGGCGGCGTTTGCTCATATACTGTTAGTTTAGTATGATTTGTATCATTCCAATTTGAAAACAACATTATATGTTCCTCTGCTAATAATGCATCTCCAGGTCTTAATTGTTTAAAATCAATTTCCTTTGTGTATTTCTGTATATTATGAGTGGTACATCTAGGTATATTCCATGCAGCACTGACAAAACCGCTGCAATCATTGCCGTAATTAGGTTCTAAATATTTATCTTCAATACCTTGCAAATTATTGTTGCTTAAATTTTTTAGGAACTCCTTAGAATTTCTTACTTGATTTGCGCTCCAAGTATACGGAATACCTTCATAAGTTATACCTTTTTTAAATTTCTCCTGTGAATTCCACATAGGAATATCTCTATTAGGTGTCCATTTTAAATATACCATATCTTTAGCTCTATGAATGATCTTATCTTGTTGTAAATTCCCTAGAATCATAGAACAAATCTTCGCCACAATCAACATAAAAAGTACTAAGCATATAAAGAGATTTCTATAAATATTCTTCATGTTCTTACCTTTCAATATTTTTCACAAAAGCTACACTAACTTATTTACTAGTACTTCTTATTTTTTATGCTACAATTCTATAAACTTTAAATTAAATTTACAAAATAGGTAATTATTTTAATCTATTGTGAGATATCCCTTCCGTTAATACAATAATTTCCATATATTCTAGTAGCAAGTTTATTCTTCTCTTAGTTATATATTTTATAATTAGGTATTTTAAAATAACATAAATATTAATTTATAAAAGTGGAACTTTTAAATTTAATTTATGCAGCATAGGATATTGCTAGATTCTGCCACCTTTAAATAGTTTATTAGAAAGTCTTAGTCTTAAATTAGTAGAAAAGCTTAGTACTTTGATACTGTTTGAGCCTAAGC
>NZ_JABAIW010000139.1:0-1037 GCF_014231265.1 Clostridium sp. DJ247
CCTACTTTACAAGGGTTACTTTTAAGAAATCTTATTCAGGGCTCTAATTATTTATCAGATAATATTCTGCATTTCTATCACCTAGCGTTAATGGACTATGTTCAAGGACCACAAATGCACCCATGGACGCCTGGATATAGTCAAGATTATAGATTTAATTCAACAGATAACCAAAAGCTAGTTGACAATTATATAACAGCCTTATCAATTAGAAGACAAGCACACGAAATGGGTGCAATATTTAGCGGAAAGCTTCCACACGTTGCTAACGTTGTTCCTGGTGGTGTAACTGCAATACCATCTTCAACAGATATAAGTAATTTTAAGAATTATTTAAATACAATAACATCCTTTATTACCAATACTTATCAAGCAGATGTTAATAAATTAGCGTCAACCTACAGCGATTACTATACTGTAGGTACAGGTTACGGTGATTTAATGTCTTATGGTGTGTTTGATACAGATACCAATGGAAATAAGTTATTCCCAGCAGGTACAGTAACTAATGGAACAGTAGGAAGCTTTAACCAAGCTAACATTAAGGAATATGTAGGCCATTCTTGGTATTCCTCACCATCTGGAGTAAACCCTGCTAGTGAGACAACAACACCAAACTATGGAAAATCAGGAGCATATACTTGGCTTAAGGCTCCAAGATATAATGGACAACCTTACGAAGCAGGTTCTATAGCAAGAACTTGGGTAAGTGGAGATTATACACATGGTGTATCAGTTATGGACAGGCATATGGCAAAATATATAGAAACAGCTAAGATTGCAAGTAATCTGAGCACATGGATAAATCAAATAGTAACTGGTACAAGTGGATATACCAATATAGGTACACCAACTTCAGGAAGTGGAGTAGGCTTAACTGAAGCTCCAAGAGGAGCTCTAGGACATTGGGTATCAGTAGCAAATTCAACAATATCAAAATATCAAATTATTACCCCAACCTGCTGGAATGCTTCACCAATGGACGACAGCGGAAATGTTGGTCCAATAGAAAAAGCCTTAATAGGAACTCATGTAGC